>JADKZZ010000102.1 GCA_020848475.1 Chitinophagales bacterium
ACATATTCTCTGTTTAAGCGTGCAATATTTTCGATAGAAATTTCTTTTGGACATTCTGCTTCGCACGCACCTGTGTTTGTGCAGCTACCAAATCCTTCTTTATCCATTTGTGCTACCATATCTAACACACGTGATTCACGTTCTGGTTGTCCTTGTGGCAACAATGCTAATTGTGAAACTTTAGCAGACACGAATAACATCGCTGATGAATTTTTACATGCTGCCACACACGCACCGCAACCAATACAAGCGGCAGCTGCAAATGCTTTATCCGCATCTGTTTTAGGAATTGGTGTAGCATTAGCATCAACCGTAACACCAGTATTTACGGATATGTAGCCACCTGCTTGAATAATTCTATCAAAAGCAGCTCTATCAACTACTAAATCTTTAATAACAGGAAATGCTTGCGCTCTCCAAGGTTCAACAACGATAGTGTCTCCATCTTTGAAAGCACGCATGTGCAATTGGCAAGTAGTAGTGCCATGCCATGGACCATGTGGACGGCCATTGATGTACATAGAGCACATACCACAAATACCTTCACGACAATCATGGTCAAATGCAATTGGCTCTTGATTTTCCTCGATGAGTTGTTCGTTCAATACATCAAACATTTCTAAGAATGACATTTCAGAAGAAATATTTTTTACTTGATACGTTACTAAACCACCTTTATCCTTGTTGTTTTTTTGTCTCCACACTTTAAGTGTGAGGTTCATATTGTAGTGTTCCATACTTTATTATTTATAAGAGCGTGCTGCTATTTTGATATTTTCATAAACTAATTCTTCCTTATGTAAATTCCAATTACTTTCGCCAACAAATTCCCAAGCGGCTACATATTTAAAATTCACATCATCGCGTTCTGCTTCGCCTTCTTCTGTTTGTGATTCTTCTCTGAAGTGGCCACCACAGCTTTCTTTTCTATTTAAAGCATCTCTACACATTAACTCGCCTAATTCGATAAAATCAGCAACGCGGCCTGCTTTATCCAATTCTGTATTGAATTCTTCGATACTTCCAGGAATTCTTACATCGCTCCAAAATTCTTTTTTCAATGCTTGAATTTCTGCAATTGCTTCTGTCAAACCTTGTTCGTTACGAGCCATACCGCATTTTTCCCACATAATTTTCCCTAAGCGTTTATGGAAACTTTCGACAGATTTTGTTCCTTTAATATTCATTAAAGCATTTATTCTGTCTGCAACATTTTTTTCTGCTGCTAAAAATTCTGGACTATCTGTAGATATTGCTTTAGTAGCGATTTCATCAGCTAAGTAATTACCAATAGTATAAGGAATAACGAAATAACCATCAGCTAAACCTTGCATCAAAGCAGAAGCTCCTAATCGGTTGGCGCCATGGTCAGAGAAATTACATTCACCTAAAGCATATAAACCTTGTACGCTAGTCATCAATTCATAATCGACCCAAAGGCCACCCATTGTATAGTGAACAGCTGGATAAATACGCATTGGCACTTCATATGGATTTTCGCCTGTAATTTTTTCATACATATCGAATAAATTACCATATTCTTCTTTCACAACTTCTTTTCCTAAGCGCACTAAAGTTGCTTCATCAGGATTTTCAATACCTAATTTTGAAGCTTCTGCTCTTCCGTATTTATTAATTAAGTTGAATCTGAAATCTAAGTAAACTGCTTGTTTAGTTGTACCCACGCCATAGCCAGCATCGCATCTTTCTTTTGCAGCACGCGAAGCCACATCACGAGGAACTAAGTTACCAAATGCAGGATATCTTCTTTCCAAATAGTAATCGCGTTCTTCTTCTGGAATATCATTTGCTTTTCTGTTGTCGTCTTTTTTCTTAGGCACCCAAATTCTACCATCATTACGCAATGACTCTGACATCAAGGTTAATTTTGACTGATGGTCACCTGATACTGGAATGCATGTTGGATGGATTTGCGTAAAGCAAGGATTACCAAAAAATGCTCCTTTTTTATGTGCTTTCCAAGCAGCAGTTACATTCGAGCCCATTGCGTTGGTTGATAAATAGAATACGTTGCCATAACCGCCAGTGCACAACACGACAGCATGACCAAAGTGGCGTTCTAATTTACCAGTAATTAAGTCTCTTGCAATAATACCACGTGCTTTGCCATCGATTTCTACAATGTCTAACATTTCGTGGCGTGCATATTGTTTTACATTACCTAATGCTACTTGGCGTTCTAATGCAGAGTAAGCTCCTAATAATAATTGCTGTCCTGTTTGACCAGCAGCATAAAACGTACGTTTTACTTGTGTGCCACCGAATGAACGATTATTTAAAAAGCCACCATATTCACGTGCGAATGGAACACCTTGTGCTACACATTGGTCGATGATGTTTACAGACACTTCTGCTAAGCGATGCACGTTAGCCTCACGAGCACGATAGTCGCCACCTTTTATTGTATCATAGAAAAGACGGTACACTGAATCGCCGTCATTTTGATAATTTTTTGCTGCGTTGATTCCGCCTTGTGCTGCGATAGAGTGTGCACGGCGAGGTGAATCTTGAAAACAAAAAGCTTTTACTTTGTAGCCTAACTCACCTAATGTAGCAGCAGCAGATGCGCCTGCTAATCCTGTTCCTACTACAATGATTTCGATTTTACGTTTGTTTGCAGGATTTACAAGTTTTACGTGTCCTTTATAATCTTCCCATTTTTTTTCTACGGGTCCTGCAGGTATTTTTGAATTTAATGCCATTGTGAAATTGGTCTAAATAGATTAAAATGATTATTGTACAAGTCCAAAAAATATTGCTAATGCAATTGCACCAAATAAACCTGGCACTACGATAGAAAATGCTGTTCCTAAAGCTGCAATTATTGGTGTATATTTTTTATGGTTTAATCCTAAAGTTTGGAAAGCACTTGGAAAGCCATGTAATAAATGGTAACCTAATGCGATGAAGCCTAAAATATAAGGCACAACAATATACCATTTTGTCAATGCTTCTTTCACTTCTAAAAATGAATTCTCTTCCGCACCTGTAAATATGGCTACTTTAGTATGATACCAAAAGTCGCCCATGTGCAATACTAAGAAGATAAGCAATAATAAACCTAAAACAGACATGGAACGGCTATACCATTTACTATTAGCATTTCCTGCACTTACAGCATACGCCACTGGTCGTTTCGCTTTATTTTCGAAATGTAAACGAAGTGTCAAACCGATATGAGCAAGCAAGCCAAGTAATAAACCGATTTCCATCACGCGTATTATCCAATTGTGTGACATGAAGTGAGCTGCTGTGTTAAACGTTTCGCCATTATCATTTATGAGTATTGTGGAATTGATGCCAACGTGTACTACTAAAAATGAAATCAAAAAGAGACCTGTTAAACCGACAATTATTTTTTTGCCGATGGAGGAAGTGATAAATTTTTCTTTTGCCATGATGATTTAATTTCAAAAACCAGCGCAAAATTAACAGTTTCTTGCTTAATTATCTTTTGCTTAAGATTAATTTTTTGCACATCAGTAATTTGGAATTTATCTAAATAGTAATTATCCTTGATTTTAAAGATAAAAAAACACCAATAAATACGATTGAGTATCTATTGGTGATAATATTGTAAATAGAAAAAATTAGTGCTATATATTTATGCGTACGCTTTCAGCAATTCGCTTACTAAGTCGATATATTTTTGCTTTGCAGCATCTTTGCTCATGCCAGCTTTATTTTTCCAAGCATTCCATTTAAACTGACCTTTGATATCGAACATACCTGGTTTTTTGGTGTCGTTATCTCCGTCTGTAGCCTGTTTAAATAAAGCATACAAATCCAATAATTGTGCATCTGTTGGTCTTTTTGTAAGTGTTTTCACGTCCACTTGTGCTTGTGCAAACTGATTATCTATACTCATTTTTTTATTTTTGCTAAATTTAGAAAAAATCCTTGTAAATAAATAAAATGTTTTGTTTGAAAGAACTGTATTTTTACCCTTGTTAATAAAACATATGAAAAGACTACAATTTGCCATACTATTAAGTATTCCATTATGTTGGTTTTTTTTCAAGCTTTTACAAGCTTACACACATCCGTCTGCCTGTTCTGTACCAAACTTTGTATATGCTGAAAATTTAGAACAGTTAAATCGTTGGTGTTTTGATGCATATAGCAAAACACGTTATGACGACAGTGCGAATTTTTTATACGTTTTTTCACTTTGGTTATTAATCCATTTTTTAAAATACACAAGTATAAAAGCTGCGTTTGTCGTGTCAACGATGAGCAGTTTAGTATCTGTATATTTAATACAACGAATTATAGATTCTAGATTTTTTGGTGTCAACTTATTATTGGTGGGTTTATTCTTTATGAGCACACAAATTTGGGCTGGCGTATTAGGCGATGAAGTATTGTTTCAAGGTATGTTGTTGTTATTAGCAGTACGTTCCTACTGGAAGCAACGATATTTTTGGTTGATGATTTGGTCTGCTTTAAATATCATGGGAAGACCTGATACACTCTTTTTAGTTTTACCTTTAATCATTGCCAGCTACACAGATATCAGAGAACTAAAAGAGCGTTATGTTCATAAATTTATTATTGCACGCATAAGAAAAACTGTATTACTTTTTATAGTGCCTTTGCTTTTATTTTTCACTTATCGTTACTTATATTTTGGAAAAATAATGCCCTATAATTGGTTGCATCATTCATTAGAAACGGATAAGCAATTTGGTGTTTTTAACTTTGAAGCCTTCAATTATTTAAAACATTATTTGCGTTTTTATACTTTGCCTTTGTTCATTGGTGTAATCTTTTATTTTTTAAAAGAACGAAGTGACTTAGCGCTACGATATTATGCGTTAGCCATTGGTTTAATTGTTATTCCAATGATTTATGTTTGTACTTATTCACAAGACGAAAACTTAGCCTATAAAAATTATTATAGCATTTATTTAGGTTTAATATTGCTTGCCTTATTGTTCATACGCGATTATCGTTCCATAACACAAGGTGTCGCAACTGCAATATTTGTATTGTTTTTTGGATTTAAAAGTTCGTTTGAGTTTCTGCAAAAAACATTACAAAGTTATAATGACAACGAATTTTATATCGCTAATGACTTATCTCAAATTAATAAAGGAAAAGTAATTGTAGATTACAACACGTTTATCAGCTGGCTGACCGAGTGGAGAACGATTTATACAAATGGCAGATTTACAGCAGGAGAAAAAATGTTAACAAAAGACGAAATATATAATGCAAAAGCAGACCTTATCATTACTGAAAACATTACAGATACTGCATTTTATCAAAAACATTATACTCTTCTACGTGTTCCTAAAAACACACGTCAATTTGAGCAACAAAGAAAACCTGATAATTCATTAGATCAATTTTTTTATAAAAATTCAAGAAAAGTACAATTGCCAAA
>JADKZZ010000103.1 GCA_020848475.1 Chitinophagales bacterium
GAAAAACATTTCTTGCGTTTAAGCCGATTTATCGATAAAGGAAATGTAGTTGTAGGTGGTCAAACCGATATCGCTAATCTTTATATTGCACCAACTTTGTTAGATGGTGTTTCTGTAGATGATGAAGTGATGAACGAAGAGATATTTGGACCAATTTTACCAATTATCGAATACGAGAAATTAGATGATGCGATCAAATTTGTCAATTCAAGAAACAAACCATTGGCATTGTATATTTACTCAGATGATAAAATGTATCAAGAGCGTATCTTGAATGAAACATCTTCTGGAAATGCGTCTATCAATGAATGTTTGATGCATGTAGGTCAATTTGAATTGCCGTTTGGTGGCGTTGGCGAAAGTGGCATCGGTGCTTATCATGGCAAATTGAGTTTTGATACTTTTAGTCATTTAAAAGGCATTCTTAAAAAATCAACATTGAGCGATTTAAAACAACGTTTTCCGCCTTATACAACAAGCGGTACAAATATCATACGAAAGCTAATCGGCTGGTTTATGTAATAGAAAATCCTGAGTGCAAACTCAGGATTTTTTTTGTGGAGAATATCGGATTCGAACCGATCGCCTCTTCACTGCCAGCGAAGCGCTCTAGCCAAATGAGCTAATTCCCCAATTTGATGCGATGCAAAAGTAAACAATTATTTTATTTTTCATATCATTCGCATTTTCTATTCCTAAGCTGTAATTTTATAAATAGATGATTTTGTCATTTTGGGAAAAACAATTGCTCGACGAATACGACTTTTTGGTGGTAGGCGCTGGAATAATGGGTTGCTCTGTGGCATTTGAATTACGAGAAAAATATGCAAATGCAAAAATTGGAATTATAGAACGCGACTTCTTTTCCAATGGTGCTTCTACTAAAAATGCTGGTTTTGCCTGTTTTGGATCGCCTACAGAAATTTTGTATGATATACAATTAATGGGCGAACGAAATGCTTTAGAATTAGTACGTAAACGATATGAAGGTTTGCAAATATTGACAAAGAGAATTGCAGATGCTGGAAGAACAAATTTTGGTGGATATGAATTGATGATACATGATACATTATCTAAAAGTGATATACAAAGCTTGAATGAAATACTATTTCCAATTTTCAAACAAACAGTTTTCGTAGATGCGTCCAAGCAAATACAGGCGTTTCAGTTTAGCAATATTGCACAAATGATTTACACAGCTTTCGAGGCACAAGTTGATTCTGGAAAATTACTGAATGCATATTGGCACTTGCTTCAGTCGAAAAATATTCGCTTTTTTAATGGCCTTACTGTCAAGAAGCTTTTGGGAAACGAAATAGAAGCGGAGAGTAGTTTAAATGGAAATATTACATGTAGAGCCAACAAAATTTTTATTTGTACAAATGCTTTTCCAATCGACGCATCTTTTAAATTGCCTGTCAAACCAGGAAGAGGACAGGTGCTAATTACATCACCAATAGAAGGTTTGCCATTTAATGGTAGTTTTCATTTTGATGCTGGATTTTATTATTTTAGAAATGTAGGCAATAGAGTGCTATTTGGCGGTGGCCGAAATCTTGATTTTACAAGTGAAGAAACAACAGACTTCGCACCGAATCAATTGATTTTAGATGATTTGAAATTAAAATTAGAGGAAATTATCTTATCGAATTTTTCATTTTCCATAGAACAAGAATGGCAAGGTATAATGGCATTTTCAGAAAATAAATTACCACTTATCCACTCGATAAATCAATATGCTACTTACTTGATGGCATGCAATGGAATGGGTGTAGCCTTGTGTCCATTTGTTGCCAAGGAAATTGTTGACCAATTGTAAATTTCTCATACAATTAAGAGTTTTCTTGTTTCTTTAGAATAAGAATTGCTTTATCTACATCTTCTTTGGTGTCAATGCTGATGCTTTCATAATTGGTCAATCCTATTTTGATGTTAAATCCATTGTCTAACCAGCGCAATTGTTCAAGGTGGTTTTCTATTTCATTTTTGCTTGGTTTTAATTGCATTAATTGTAGTAAAACATCTGATTTAAAACCATACATGCCAATATGTTTATAAAAAAAACCAGCTTTTTGAATATTCTGAAGCTGTTGTTTGTTATGAATAATTCTGCAAAAATCAATTGCATTGTTGTGTTCATCAATAATGACTTTGACGATGTTTGGATTTTCTAATAATTCGAGCTGGTGTTCTTTTTTTGCTTGTGTGGCAATCGAAATACCATCATTTGATAGTAATGTGGCAAGCTCATCAATTTGATTTGGATGCAACAAAGGTTCGTCTCCTTGAATATTGATTATAGCAGAAAAATCTTGATATTTTTTTTGTTGTATAACTTCTGCACATCTCGAAGTGCCATTTAAGTGGTTTTTATCGGTCATTATATATTTTCCGCCAATGCTTCTTAGGTGTTCAGTAATACTTTCATCATCTGTTGCAACGACCGTTTCATGAAGTGTCAAAGATTTGCAACACTGTTCATATACGCGCTGTATCATTGATTTGCCATGCAGGACAACCAATGGTTTGCCAGGTAATCTAGAAGAAGCAAAACGAGATGGTATGATACCAAGAATTTTCAATTTTTTTCTATTTGGCACAAATGTACTGTAAACTATTGTTGAAAAATAGTGTCTTTTTCTAACTTTTTAAAGTGGATTTTTGTTGTAATGTTTATGTTTCGAAAAATCTTTATATTGTTTTTGATGTTCCAAATGCCATTTTCTATGTTTGGACAACACACATCTAAGCCTACAACGAAGAAAACGGCTTATGTAATGCACATGGTTAAATTTGGTGAAACACTGACTAAAATCGCCAAAAAATACGAAGTTGCCATTAATGATATTCTGAAAGCCAATCCATCTTTGACGGCAAACAATTTGAGTCCAGAGCAGATTATAAGAATTCCGAATCAGCAAAATAAAAAACCTATAAGTGATTTAAAATCAAATAGTAAATCAGTATCTCCTAAAGTAGAGAATAAAGTTTTAACACAGCAGACAATCACTAGATTTCATACTGTTGAGAAAGGACAAACCTTGTATTCTATTTCCAAATTGTATAATGTAAAACCAGAAGATATTCAAAAATGGAATCAATTAGTTGATAATAATGTGAAGATAGGCAGTCAGTTAAAGCTGTTTGTTGAAATTAATACATCAAGTAATAAGACAGAGAATAGTAAGAATGAAATTATTATTCAAAAAAATACAAAAACTAATGTAGATAGTAATATTCCAAAATTGCCTACATTTATTTCTGCTGATACTTTAAGTAATACTATTGAAAAACCAGAAAAACAAGCAGTTGTAAATGAAACACAATCTGATTTATCCAAACTATTTAAAGAAAAAACTAAAAACCTAACAATAAAATCTGTTCGAGGAACTGGTGCTCCGATGACGACCACATTAGGTGTTATGGAGAATGTCTATTTTGCTATGCATAAAAATTTACCGATAGGCACAATTGTAAAAATCAAAAATTTGACAAACAACAAAGTGCTGTATGCAAAGGTTATTGGTAAATTGCCAGACACAGACGAAAATAAACATGTTATATTAAGATATTCATTAGGCGTAAAAAAAGGATTGTTGCTGCAAAATGGAAAATGCTATATACAAATAGAATATCCGAATTAAACGATAAATAGTTTGATAACCCAAATATGATGAAAATCATTTTTTTATAAGGTAAATTGTTATCATATTTGCATAGTAAAAAAGCTAGAAAGTGCAACGTTACAAAGTAGTAACCATAACACATAAAACATCAAAAGTAAATAGGTTGAAAGATTACCTATTGACAGATGGTGAGTCATCAGATTTTCCGGTAAATAGCTTAAATGCCATGAAGGAACAATTTACGATGGATGAATTGTTGTACTTAAATACTTGCAATCGCGTTACCTTATTTTTTACTACAGATAAAAAGATAGACCAAAAATTTCTGCGCGAACTTTTCTTATTTATCAACCCACACTTCACCAAAGAAATGATAAGCCTTCATGTGTCAAAAGCATTGGTTTTTGAAGGTGAAGATGCTGTAAAGCATTTTATGGGCGTCGCTGCTTCTTTTGATTCATTGGTAATAGGCGAACGGGAAATTTTAGGCCAAATAAAAACAGCCTATCTAAATGCCAAAAGCCATGGTTTGTGTGGTGATGAAATTCGTTTGGCATATCAACAAGCAATAGTTTTTGCTAAAAAAATACATTGTGAAACACGTATTGGTGAAAAGCCTGTTTCTGTAGTGTCCTTGGCATTTAGAACTTTAATGGAAAGAAATTTCTTTAAATATGCTAATTTATTAATCATTGGAGCTGGACAAACCAATAATTTAATGGCTAATTTGCTTACCAAAAATGGTGCGCAAAACGTTGTTGTATATAATCGAACTTTGAACAAAGCCGAAGAATTAGCAGCTCGATTTGAAAATGGGAAAGCATTCGCTTTAGATAAATTGATTCATCACAAAGAAGACGTAGATGTAATTCTGACTTGTACTGGTGCTAATTATGCGGTGTTGACAAAGGAAATATTTGACAAGTTAGTGCCTAAAAATAGAAAAGTAACTATCGTAGATTTAGCTGTGCCTCAAGATGTAGAAGAAGAAATTATTGCACTAAAAAATGTCGATTATATCGATGTTGCTTCTTTGGAAAATAAGGCTAAAGAAAATATGAATTTTAGAAAAAGCGAGTTGTATAAAGCTGAAGCCATGCTCGAAGAGTTTATTCTAAATTTCAGAGAATTACATAAAGAAAGAAGATTGGAATTGGCTTTGTCTGATATTCCATTGCAAGTAAAAGATATTAAAGACAGAGCATTTAATGAAACATTCAGAAAAGACATCGAAAGCTTAGATGTGCATTCTAAAGAAATTTTGGAAAAAGTAATGCAATACGTCGAGGAAAAATATATCGCGCTACCTTTTAAGGCGTCAAAAAAATCATTGCTGAATAAAAAATTCAGACCTTAATTTCAGTACATACATTCGTTAATAAGCACTACAAGCATAGTAATATATTGCATGAAAGGAAAATCAACACCTATAATAATTGGAACACGTGGCAGCGAATTAGCATTATGGCAGGCTAATTTCACAAAATCCGTTTTAGAGGAAAACGGCCTCTTGGTAGAAATAAAAATTATTAAAACCAAAGGAGATGCCACACAACAATGGAATCTAAGCTTTGATAAAATCGAAGGAAAAGGCTTTTTTACTAAAGAATTAGAAGATGCATTATTGGCAAAAGAAATTGATTTAGCGGTTCATTCTTGTAAGGATTTGCCAACTGCATTTCCTGATGGTTTGACAGTGGCTGCTTATTCAAAACGAGCCAATCCATTTGATAAACTAATCATTCGCAAAGAATGTGTCGATGAAAGAAAATTATTGAATTTCAAAGATAAAGCAGTTGTTGGTACTTCTTCTGCCAGACGAAAAGCGCAGTTGCTTGCCTTACGTCCAGATGTTGAAATTCATGACTTACGTGGTAATGTGCCAACGCGTGTTAATTATTTGCGCGAAGGAAAATATGATGCAATTATTTTAGCAGCAGCAGGATTAGAACGATTAAACATCGATTTAAGTGAATTTGTTTCCATTCCTTTACAATCACCTCAATTTATTCCAGCTCCTGCGCAAGGTGTTTTGGCATTTCAAATCCGAGAAGATGATACTGTATTATTTGACATTTGCCAATTATTGAAAGATAAGGAGAGCACTGTAATAGCTTCAATTGAGCGACAAGTATTGCATGATTTTCATGGAGGCTGCCAAATTCCATTAGGTGTTTTTGCACAACAAAATGAAGAAAATATTGATGTTTGGATTTCTCATGCTACTGCATGGAATGAGATTCCAAAACGTATGCATACTATTTTTAATGGAGATACTATCGCACAGCAATCAGCTAATGTGGTCCGCCATCTTTCTAATTTTAAAGCAAGATCTGTTTTTATTTCTTCTGATTTGAGTGATGATGATTATATAATTCGAGTCTTGAAATCACATCATATTCCAGTTTCTTTTCAATCATTTATTGAATTTAATGCGATTGCATTTACAATGCCAACTCAAGCAGATTGGTTGTTTTTTAGTAGTAAGAATGGTGTTAATTTCTTTTTTAATAATGTTTCGATGGCTCAAATTGAAAATTGCAAAATCGCAGCAATCAACCAAGGCACAGCTTCCGCAATTCATCAACTAGGATACAAAACAGATTTTATTGGAAAAGGTAATGATTTGTTGCAAATAGCAAAAGAGTTTGATGCTTTAGCACAAGGTAAAATTGTATTTCCACAAGCTAAAACTTCTATGCAAAGCATACAAAAGAACATGTCATCAAATATAATTTCAGAAACTTTAGTGGTTTATGAAAATCTTGCTGCGTCATCAATTGCAGAAAGACACGAAGAGATTCTAGTATTTACAAGTCCATTGAGTGTAGAGGCATACTTGTCTTCCTATTCATTACATTCAAATCAGACAATTATTTCTATTGGAAATACAACTACAAAACGATTAAATTCCTTTGGTATAACTGCGGTCAAAACAGCATTTGAACCCAGTTATCTTTCAGTATTAGATGAGATTTTTGCGGTGGAATAAGTAATACACATATCACTCAAATTTTATTCACAAATTTTAACATTCCTGCATTTTTTCGTAAATTAGACTTTGCTATTTTATGAAAAATTTTATTTTTTTTAGCCTATTTCTTTTTATATATGCAATAGGTATATCACAGCCTGCAAATGATGCTTGTGAAAATGCAATTTTAATTTCTAATGTTAATAATTTCTGTTCTGCGAATGGAGCTGGAGCCACGAACACAGCCACAGATGATGTTGCCACAACAGGTGGTTATGCAGCATCGAGTTGTTGGGGAAGCGGCGTCGTTAATGATGTTTGGTACAAGTTTGTTGCCATTGCAACAGATGTAACAATTGTAATTAATGGCAATCAAGGTTCACCAGTAGGCGGTACATTAATCAGGCCACAAGTTACCTTATATTCAGGTTCATGTGGTGGAACAATCACAGAATTAAATTGTGCTTCTCCACCTGCTGGTCAACACATTATTCAATTATACAGAGGTGGTTTGACAATAGGAGCAACTTATTTGGTGAGAATAGATGGCTTTAATGCAAACAAAGGAACTTTTCAATATTGTATCAATAATTTTAATCCTGTTCCAGCGCCAACGAGCGATTGCCCAAGTGCTGTCGTGCTGTGCGATAAAAGTTCATTTACGGTACCAAGTGTTACTGGTGCCGGTTTAAATAATACAGAAATGAATGATGCCGCTTGTTTTGGTGGCGGCACAGTAGAATCTAACTCTAGTTGGTATGTATTTACTTTTGCAACTGCTGGTACTTTTAATTTTACGCTAGTGCCTTCAAATCCTGGTGATGACTTAGATTTTGTCGTTTATAAATTACCAAATGGTGTTGGAAATTGTTCAGGTAAAAGCGTGCAGCGTTGTATGGCATCAGCACCATTGTGCACACCAGGTGGCGCAAATGCAAATACCGCATCGACAGGTTTGTCTCCAACGGCTTTGTATATTGAAGAATATTCAGGATGCAATTCTGATTTTGTTTATGGCGCATGCGGTATAGGCGCAAACCGTTGTCAAAGTCAGTTTGCAAAAGAATTGACAGTTGCCGCAGGCGAAACTTATGCCATTGCGATTAATAACTTTACATCTACAGGTAATGGCTTTAATGTTACATTTGGTGGCTCCGCACAAATACAGGGTCCAGTTTCTGCAATAAATGATAATGATGCAGATGATTTACTTTGTATCGGTGATGCGATTACTTTCTCTGATGCTTCATCTCCACCACCAACTGGTTCACTTGTGTCGTGGGTTTGGAATTTTGGCGTTGGAGCAACGCCAGCAACTTTTAATGGTAAAACGCCACCTGCAGTAAGCTATTCTTCGAATGGTATTAAAACAATTTCATTAACCGTTACGAGCAATAGAGGTTGTTTTATCACCTCTACTAAAAATATTACAGTTGCTTCTACACCACCAACAGTGAGTATTTCTGCTTCACAAAATCCAATTTGTACAGGTGGCAATGTTACGTTTACGGCAAATACAACTAGTGCTGGCGCATCACCAACTTATGAATGGTTTTTAAATGGCAATCCAGTCGGCACGAATTCCAATACATATACTAATAATTCTCTCAGCAACAATGATCAAATTAGGGTAAGAATAACGAGTAGTGCAGCTTGTAATTTAGGTGCTCAAGCGACTAGTAATATAATTACTATGTCTATTGGTTCGGCGCCAACAGTAAATGTGAATAGTCCAAGTATATGCAGTGGACAAACCGCGAGTTTATTGGCAAGTGGTGCAACATCATATAGTTGGAGTGGAGGCTTAGCAGCTGTAAGCAATCCGACAACACCAGCATTAACAACAACTACAACCTATACGGTCACAGGCACAAAAAATGGCTGTACAGGTACAGCAGTAGCCACTGTTACAGTAAAATCAAAGCCAACAGTAAATGTGAATAGTCCAAGTGTCTGTAGTGGACAAACTGCTAGCTTATTGGCAAGTGGTGCAACATCATATAGTTGGAGTGGAGGCTTGTCATCA
>JADKZZ010000104.1 GCA_020848475.1 Chitinophagales bacterium
TAGTATTATATAAATGAAAGGTAGTATCTTGAAGTATTCCTTCCTTGTTAAAATGATATATTGTAAATTGATTATTTTCTATATTTTTTCTAAAAACAAAATATCCGTAACTTGTAGCTTTATAGCTGACATTGTCAAAAATTGACATACAATTATTTTCAGTAAAATTTTCAGCGAGTAAAGTGTTATTTTGTAGGTTGCCATCTCTATCAATATGCAATAACTCCAATTTGTAGTCACCATTAAAATCATCTCTTTTTGTTTTTATGACATTAAAAGAATGGTCTGCATTATTTAAAATATCAACAAGTGCATGATTTATGGAATAGATAGACATATCAGCCTTTCTTTTATCAGTAGCAATTTGTTTATGCCAAATGGTATTACCGGAAAAGTCTATTTTAGTAAGATACGTTTGCATTTCAAACAAATCCATTGGAAATGAAAAATATGGGAATACACCACACAACTCCTGACTTTCTATAATTTTACGATTACTACTCATAATTACATGATTGTCATTAGTAATATAGAGATTGTCTATTTCATTTGTCGAATCTACATTTGAATAAGTATGCGTACTAATATAATTTCCATCTTGATTTAGTAATATGAATGCTATGCTTGTGTCCACTTCACCTGCAAGCAATATATCGCCACTTGGCAATTGGATAAAATCCTCTATGTAGCCATAGTTTTCAAGTGCATATTTTTTAGTAGTAATTTTCGATCCATCTATTGTATAGAAGTGAAGCGCAACACTGTCATATCGAAATTGATTTTTATATTGAATAAAATTTCCAAAATGCATAAGCACACAAATGGAATTATCCATTAATTTCATTGATCTGATATAACTCGTATTTTCTGCTCCGATATTTTGATGAAAGCTGTCCACCAAAGTTTTATTTTCCAAAAATTGTGCTTTTAAAAATATAGGCAATAAAAACAAAGTCACTAATAATACTTTCTTCATAATATGTATTTAGATGAGACAGGATAATTTCAAATTTATACAATTTATTTATCATTATGAGGTACAAATTTTTGCCTTTGTCTGTTTTTTTAGAAGATAATCTTATTTCTAATTGTTTGATTTTTAAAGTTATGTGTGTAATTTTTGTTGATGTTTTGTCAATAAAAACTGATTGCTTGTAATATTATAATATAATAAAAAAGCCATTTTACGTAAGTAAAATGGCTTTAGAATTAATAAGTGTTTAAAATGAATTATTTCACTTCTTCTACAACTTCTGCATCTTGAACATCGTCAGTAGCATTATTATTTGCATTGTGGTCAGCACCATCTTGTTGTGCGCCACCTTGCGAAGCATTGTACATATCTTGCGAAGCAGATTGCCATGCATTATTTAATTCTGCTAAGGCTGCATCTATTGCTGCAATATCTTGTGTTTTATGAGCTTCTTTTAATTTGACAACAGCCGCTTCGATAGTCGCTTTTTTGTCAGCAGGTAATTTGTCGCCAAATTCTTTTAATTGTTTTTCACTTTGGAAAATCAAACTATCTGCTTCGTTAAGCTTATCTACTTTTGCACGCGCTTCTTTGTCAGCAGCTTCATTAGCTTTTGCTTCCGCTTTCATTTTTTCAATCTCTTCTTTGCTTAAGCCAGTTGATGCTGTGATGCGGATATTTTGCTCTTTGCCTGTTCCTTTATCTTTAGCTGTTACACTTAAGATACCATTTGCATCGATGTCAAAAGTCACTTCAATTTGAGGCACGCCACGTGGCGCTGGTGGAATGCTGTCTAAGTGGAAACGTCCTAAGCTTTTGTTGTCTTTTGCCATTGGTCGTTCGCCTTGCAATACATTCAATTCCACAGAAGGTTGGTTGTCTGATGCTGTAGAGAAAGTCTCTGATTTTCTTGAAGGAATAGTCGTATTGGATTCAATCAATTTGGTGAATACACCACCATACGTTTCGATACCTAATGATAATGGCGTAACGTCTAACAATAAAACATCTTTCACATCGCCAGTTAAAACACCACCTTGGATGGCAGCGCCAATAGCTACTACTTCGTCAGGATTTACACCTTTACTTGGTTTTTTGCCAAAGAATTTTTCTACTACTTCTTGAATTTTTGGAATACGTGTTGAACCACCAACTAAGATAACTTCGTCAATTTGACCAGCTGAAATTCCTGCATCTTTTAATGCTTTTCTACAAGGTTCTAATGTGCGTTCAACCAAGTTTTCTGTCAATTGATCGAATTTTGCACGCGATAATTTTTTCACTAAGTGTTTCGGCACACCATCAGCAGCAGTGATATATGGCAAGTTGATTTCTGTTTCTGTTGCAGAGGACAATTCAATTTTTGCTTTTTCTGCAGCTTCTTTCAAGCGTTGCAATGCCATTGGATCTTTGCGCAAATCGATTCTTTCTTCATTTTGGAATTCATTCGCCAACCAATCAATGATAGTTTGGTCAAAATCATCACCACCTAAATGCACATCGCCATTCGTAGATTTTACTTCAAATACGCCATCACCTAACTCTAAGATAGATACGTCAAATGTACCACCACCTAAGTCATACACCACGATTTTCATATCTTTGCCACCTTTGTCTAAGCCATAAGCTAAAGCCGCCGCAGTTGGTTCGTTGATGATACGTTTCACATCTAAACCAGCAATTAAACCAGCTTCTTTTGTAGCTTGACGTTCAGAGTCGTTGAAGTAAGCAGGCACTGTAATGACAGCTTCTGTAACCGTTTGACCTAAATAGTCTTCCGCCATTTTTTTACATTTTTGTAAAATGATTGCAGAAATTTCTTGTGGTGTGTACAATCTGTCATGCAAGCGAACTCGCACAGTATCATTGTCACCTTTTTCTACAGCATAAGCAACATACTTTTGCTCTACATTTGTGTCGCTGTAGTGTTTTCCCATAAAACGTTTAATAGACGAAACCGTATTTTGCGGATTCGTGATTGCTTGACGTTTTGCTGGCGCACCAACTTTTCGTTCGCCATTTTCTAAAAAGCCAACGATAGAAGGCAAGGTGCGTTGACCTTCATCTGTCGTAATCACTACTGGCTCATTACCTTCCATTACAGATACGCACGAGTTTGTAGTTCCTAAGTCAATTCCAATTATTTTTCCCATGATTATAAATTTTCTAAGTTTAATTTATAATGTATTGGCAAGGAATGTGCCAATGGAAAATGTATGACAAAATGACAATCGTTTACAGCAAACGTCTTAGGAAGAAAGTTCCAAATGGCACTATTGACAATAGGAATGCATAGATTGCATTTTCCATATCTAATTTTTTTGCCACCAACATTTTGACAATATAATAGACAAATGCACAGAATAAGATGCCATGAATAGAACCAGCAATTCGAACAGCTAATGGCATATCAGCCATGTATTTTAATGGCATTGCTATTAATAATAAAGCTAAATAGCTGTATCCTTCAATTTTTCCTACTTGTAAAAATCGTTGTGTGAGTGTGTTGTTGATGTCAGTCATGGTAAAAAGTAGCTTTTTGTTGTTTAAGCCACAAAA
>JADKZZ010000105.1 GCA_020848475.1 Chitinophagales bacterium
GGATAAGCAGGCGACAAATCGATGCCTCCACCAAACCACTCATCTACGATATCACCATTTTCTGTTTCAGACATAGAAAAATAGCGTACGTTCATGTGTATAATTGGCACAAAAGGATTTTGAGTATGTATAACAATGGACACGCCTGTTGCATGAAAATATTGTGCATTTCTTGTTTCTGTTCTTAGTACATCAGGAAGTTTACCATGAACATGCGAAAAATTTACACCTCCTTTTTCAAAAACATTTCCCTGCTGTATTACTTTACTTAAGCCACCGCCACCTTCTGCCCTGCTCCATACATCATCGATAAATTTTGCATGACCATCTAAATTTTCTAATTCCTCACAAATCGACTGTTGTAATGTTTGTAAATATGCAATAATTTCTGGCAATGCTACATTTTCCATAATCTATATTTAATGAATTCTATCACCTCTTAATTCTAATGTGCTTAAAATTCTAGTTTCTTCATCGAGCCATTCCGTCCATCTCGATTTCACTACTTCTTTTTCGAAGTATTGTTCTGCTATGTCAATAAATAAACGATAATGTGTGGCTTCTGATATCATGAGTTTATGATAGAAATGTTTTAGGCTATCATCGCTAATGTCTAAAGAAAGAAGTCGAAATCGCTCGCAGCTCCGTGCTTCTATCAAAGCTGCCAAAAGCAATCTATCTAAAAAGCGTTCTGCTGGGCTGCCTCCTTTTTTTATAAAATTCTGCAATGCCACCACATATTTATCTTGCCTTTGCTTTCCCAACTTTAAATTTCTCTTTTTCAATTCGTCGAGCACCATTTTAAAATGAGACCACTCTTCATTGACAATAGGAATCAATTTATCTACTAAAAATGTCTTTTCAGGATATAATTGTATCAAAGAAATACAGTTTGTCGTTGCTTTTTGCTCACAAAAGGCATGATCGGTCAAAATTTCTTCGATGGAAAGCGATGCTAAGTTCACCCAACGTGGGTCAGTTGCTAATTTCAATCCTAACATGTGACAAAATTACATTGTTTAAGGTGATTTATTCACTACAATATTAACAATATGTAAAATAGCTATTGACAATTTAGAAAATGTTTATTAAGTTTGCATTACCCTATTTTTTGAAACATAAATAACATAACATGAAACCCTATTTATTATTGTTCGCAATAGCGTACAGCTATTGTTGCAACGCAAATTGTATGCTGTCGAAGCTAAGCATCGATAGTCGTACTAAGAACTCAGGAAGTATAATAGAAGGTGAAGTAATCAAACAAAGCTTTTGTTGGAATACTGATAAGTCATCGATATTTACTATTAATACAATTGAAGTTAGCAAGATTTTAAAAGGTAGCGCTTCTGCAACTATCGATGTCATCACACCTGGTGGCGAAATAGATGGAAAATTATTAGTTGTTGAACCTAATGCAAGTTTATCGCTTGGTTCAAAAGGTGTATTCTTCTTAACGCCTTCAATAAAATCACTTAATTACTCTAGTAATTATCCTAAATACGAAATATTTGGTTTGGCTCAAGGTTTTATTCAATTAGATGAAAGAACAGGAAGCTACAGCGACCCATTTGAAGATTATCCAAGTAAAAATAATGTTTATAGTGCCATTCAAAAAACTACAGGAATAAACTATAGAGAAACAGCGCCATTAATAAATAATATTGAAACTGGCGAAGCTTCTATTTCATTATTTACACCTGCAAGTATTTCAGCAGGTACTCAAAGCGTGTTGACTATAAGCGGTTGGGGTTTTGGCAGCAGAACTGGTAGTGCAACTGTGCAATTTAGAGATGCAAACAGTACATCTTCAGCCATGTACACTAACATACCAGATACTTCTTATATTTTATCTTGGACAGATACAGAAATAAAAGTAATCGTTCCTGGCGCTTCTATTAACAGACAAGGTGGAGCAGGCTCTGGTGCTTTTAATGTAATTACTGCAAATGGTACAGCAATTTCTTCTATTGCACCATTAAGTATTACTTATAATAAATTTGAGTACAAAAAAAATAAAATCGCATTATACAATCAAAACGGACAAGGTGGATATACATTTACATTAAATACTGATTTTGATAATAACGCCTTAGCTAAAGCTGCATTCTTAAAAGGACTTAATCAATGGAAATGCAATACTAGTGTGAATATTGCCATTAATCCAACAAGCAGTAGCAATGCTTGTAATAACCAAATGGATAATATCAACTTAATTTCATTCTCAACACCAGCTTGTCCATTACCAGCTGGCGCATTAGCTGTTACCTATTCTTCTTACACTTTATGTGGCAACTCAACTATTATTCCTGATGGTATAGACATGATATTTAGCGCAGGTGCGAATTATTATTTTGGTAGCGATGTTACGCCACCCAATCAATATGATTTTGAGAGTGTTGTTTTACATGAGCTAGGTCATGCATTTGGACAAGGACATCATTCAGAATATACAGAAATCATGTTTCCATCAATCGCAAATGGTGTGATGAAACGTACACTAAAAGAATCATCTGATATTGCCAGTGTGAATGAGACGATAGATTTGAGCACGGCTACTTCGTATTGTGGTTTCCAGAAACATGTAAGAGCAAATACCAACAATTGTAATACAAACACACAAATTGCACCGATATCATCACAGTTTATTGCAGACAGAACAACAGGTTGTGCGCCTTTTACAGTAAAGTTTACAGACCAATCGACTGGAAATCCAACTTCTTGGAGATGGGACATCAACAATAATGGTTCAACTGAATATACGACACAAAATCCATCGCATACATTTACAAGCGCTGGAACTTATACCATAAAAATGGTAGCATTAAACACCACATCTCGCGATTCAATTATTAAAACATCTGTAATTACAGTATCTCCAGCATTGGCAGCGAACATAGATGTCGTGCAAGCCATTACCTGTAATGGCAGCAACAATGCCATCTTAAAAGTAACACCAAGCGGTGGAAATGGCAATTATACGTATCAATGGAATAATAATAACACTAATCAAACCATTTCAAACATTTCAGCTGGTACTTATACCGTAACATTGAAAGATGGTAATAATTGCATTGTGACAAAATCTAAAGACATTACTCAACCTGAAAAAATAAAAGTAAACGTCAATACTGAGTTGGTGAATAATAATTATACAGCAACACTTGATGTCAGCGGTGGCACACAACCGTATATGTATATATTGAATAACGCTACACAATTTGCAAACAATATTATTCCCAATTTATCTGCTGGAAATTATAATGTTGTAGTAAAAGACAATAATAATTGTATTCAAAGTGCTTCATTTTCGGTAGAAGCAACAACAGGAATTATTGAGGCGGAACAAAGCTTTGATAATTTAGATATTTTTCCAAATCCAGCAACAAACAATGTAAATATCCACTTCTCTTTGAAAGAATATAAGTCTATTAAATTGTCTTTAATGGATTTATCTGGTCAAACTATTTTTCAAGAAAATTACAATGATATAAAAGACAAACAAGCCAATTTGGATTTATCCAGCTTATCATCAGGCACTTACATTATACGTTTAGAATTGCCTGAAGGCAACACATTTAGAAAGATAATTATCAGCAGATAAAAAATATTTTTTGGTTATTTAATGAATGTTATGTTAAGACCTGCGGTTTCTACTGTGGGTTTATTTTTTATTTAGATAATAATATCATACAGCGAAATTTGTAATTTTGCAACATGCAAAAACGTGTTGTCGTAGGCTTATCTGGTGGTGTAGATTCAAGTGTTACTGCTTATTTATTACAGCAAGAAGGCTATGAAGTAATAGGCTTGTTTATGAAAAACTGGCACGATGGCAGCGTTACTATTCAAGGCGATTGTCCATGGATTGACGATAGCAATGATGCACTATTGGTAGCGCAGAAATTAGGCATTCCTTTTCAAACACTCGACTTGAGTAGTGAATACAAACAGCGGATTGTCGATTATATGTTTGCAGAATACGAAGCTGGAAGAACACCAAATCCTGATGTATTGTGTAATCGAGAAATAAAATTTGATATTTTCCTTAAACATGCACTCGCTTTAGGTGCTGATTATGTGGCAACTGGTCACTATTGCCGCAAACGAGTAAGCACTGACGAACATGGCAATCCAAGATATCACCTATTGGCAGGAAAAGATGGCAATAAAGATCAAAGTTATTTTTTGTGTCAATTAAATCAAGCGCAATTAGCAAAAGCATTATTTCCAATTGGCGAATTATTAAAACCTGAAGTAAGAGCCATAGCAAAAGCTCAAAATTTGGTAACAGCTGAAAAGAAAGACTCGCAAGGTCTTTGTTTTATTGGCAAAGTGCGCCTACCAGATTTTTTACAACAACAATTACAATCTAAAAAAGGCGAAGTCATATTAATTGATAATAATAGCTTATCGCCTACGTCAAAATATACTTTTGACAATTGCACAACAACCCAATATCAACAACTTGCGGAAGCTTTCCGTTTCAAAAAAGGTGATGGCAAAATAATTGGCGAGCACAATGGCGCTCATTTTTATACAATAGGTCAACGTAAAGGCATCAAGATTGGTGGTTTTAAAGAGCCTCTATTTGTAATACAAACAGACACCAAAGAAAATTTACTGTTTCTTGGCGAAGGTGAGCACAACAAAGGTTTAAATCGCGCCGGTTTATTTATTAAAAAGGAAGAGGTACATTTTATTAGAGAAGACTTGAAGTTAAAAGCTGGCGAAAATGGCATATACACAGCTCGCATTAGATATCGTCAGCCATTAGAAAAATGTTGTTTATACCAAACAGAAGATGGTTTATATGTAATTTTTGAAAACCTACAAAAAGGCATTGCGCCAGGGCAATTTTGTGCTTGGTATCAAGATGATGAACTAATAGGCAGTGGTGTTATTGCCTATTAAAAAATAAACCTCGGTTATGAATAACCGAGGGCAAAAACTTATAACCATGAAAACATCCGATAATCTTAATGATGATCGTTATCTAATACTTTATCTTTTGCAAATACGATTCCAAAGCCTAATATCAAAATTGATACGATGAAATAGAAAGGTGTTCCTGAGTGGATAAATGACATTTGTTTTGCTTCATTATAATCTAAATGAGCATTTGTGTTGAAGTACAAGAAAATTGATACTGTTAGATATATCGTACCCAATACACAAAAAATTGCGCCGAATACTTTTGTCATTTTTGCCATAATGTGATTTTTTTTACAAATTTAAGCATTCTATACTATTTTCGTATAAAAACTATCAACATAAAAATAAATTAACACTGCTACTCATGGCTGACAATTTTAATCTTAGAAGCGATGAAAATGCAAATCAATCCTGTTGCCACAGAAATGTAGCCAACATAGTTAAAATGGTGGACAAGACCGTCGGCTCCAATTTTCACAACAAAACCGCTCACAATTGATGCTAATGCCGTGCCTAATTCCATACAGGCAGATCGCATACTCATAAAACCACCTCGTTTTTCAGGTGTGGTGGCGCCGCTCATTATAGTATATGCAGGAATCATACGGCCGGCTGCCAATATAAAAAATGTGGCGCAAATAAATAATGCCAATGGCATGCTCACCACACGAATGTGTGTACTCAGAATAATGGGAACAAATGACAATATCATCAAAAGAATAAAGGAAGGAAAGTTTCCTTTTCGGTCAGACAATTTACCGATGAATGGTGCTGTAGCGATGGCGCAAATGCCACCAATAAAATACATAACAGGAACTAACTTACTGCTAAATCCAACATTATTTTCCATGTAAGGCACGATAAACTGCAACACAACAAAATGACTGAATACAATTAAAATAGATAAGAGCAAGGCCAAAACTTGATTGCTATCTTTTACGGCAAGTTTTATTGTTTTAAAAGGACTTGTGTGTTCTATATGTTCTTTTATATGTTTATCAATCTTTGGCAACCACAAGAAGATAGGAATAAGCGTAAGAAAAGAAATAAATGCTAAAATTTTGAATGGCACAGATAAGTTATATTCACTAGCAAAATGAATACCTATAGGCACACCAATGATGGCAGAAACGGCAAAAGACAATGAAATTATACTCATGGCTGTTGCTCTGCGGTCAAACGGAATTAAATCGCTAACGATAGCTACACCAACACCACCAACTACACCACCAAAAATTCCGGTGATTCCTCTATAAAATACAAACAAGCCAAAATTATTTGCGAAGCCACACAATAATGTTGTAATAGAAAATCCTAGAAAGGTACCAATAAGTAAATATTTCCTGTCAAACCTATCCATGATAGATGCAGACAAAAAACCGGCAATACCTGCAAAAATAGAATAAGTAGAAATTACCCATGTTGACACTTGAGCAGACACATCATATTTAGCCATGATAATATTGCTTAATGGCATCAACAACATAGAATCTGTAGATGCTAAAAAACCTATAAATGCAATTAAAAACACAATCTGATATTCGTTGTGCGTTGGTTTTGGATTCTTATTCTCAATTATTAAACTATCTACATTATCCATTACGCTTGTTTATACTTGGTGATGAATAGCTTTATATATCAAAAACGATAAACGGCTATTCTAATATGCTACGCACGCCATCTACGATTTCTGCGCAATAAAAATCGGCTTTAAGGCCTGTTTTCTCTGTATATTTTTTGCCAACATAAGCAATAAATTGTGGTACTTTTTCTTTTGCTACCAAGGCAATACAACAGCCGCCAAAACCTGCACCTGTCATACGAGCGCCGATACAAGCTTCGAAGTGTGTACTGTAATGTACAATCATATTGAGCTCATGACAGCTGACTTCATAATCGCGATCCAAGGAAATATGCGATTCGGTAAGCAATTGTCCAAATGCTTCAATATTGCCATTTTTAAGCACTTGCACGGCGTGTTTCACTCTTTTATTTTCCAAGATGGCATGTTTTGCACGCTGATATAAAACATCATCTTCTAAAGTAGCTAATGATATTTCATGTATATGACATAAGTCTGCTGCACTGTCAATTTTTTTCAATTGTTCAAACGCAGCATCACATTCCTTTCTGCGTTCATTATATTTAGATGAGGCTAAGGTTCTTGATTTATTGGAATTAATAATCACCAATTGATACGATTTAAAATCTGCTGGTGTATATTCATAATCGAGCGTTGCACAATTCAAGATGATGGCGTGTTTGTCTTTGCCATTTGCCACAGCAAACTGATCCATGATGCCACAGTTTACGCCAACATATTTACGCTCTGCTAACTGTGCATGTAATGCTAATGCTGTTCTATTTTTTTCGCTTTCAACTTCATCAAAAATAAATGCTATTAAACATTCTAATGCTGCTGACGAGGAAAGCCCAGCTCCTAATGGCAAATCGCTGCTAATATAAATATCGGCACCGCGAAGTTTTGTGTTTTTATCTTTTAGCACTTGCAATGTCGCTTTGATATAATCAGACCAATGTATGGCTGTCTTATTGATATCAGCCAAATTATCTGAAATGGAAAAAGTTGATTTTTCTTTGAAATCATTTGCATAAACACAAATAATATCATCATCGCGCCATGCAACTGCGGCAGAAATACCTAAAGAAATAGCGGCTGGCATAACATAGCCACCGTTATAGTCGATATGTTCGCCAATGAGATTTACTCTTCCAGGCGAAAAATAATATGCAGATGCAAAGTAGCCGAATTGCGTCTTAAACGCATCACGAAGTAAAGAATGAGCAATCATAAGTTAGGAGGCAAATTTAAAGAAAGTATCTTTCTTATTTATACCTACAAATTTGTAAATGGAAAAATTAATTACCTAAAATTGCAGTTTTTAAACCTGTATCTATTGGATTAGGTCCTAACCAAATTCCAAATAATGCTTTTTTGAAATCTTCGCCTTCTGTTGTCGATAATAATTTACCGTTTTTAAATGACTTCACACCGACACCTGGAACATAATCTAAAATGAAAACGTCTTTTTCTTTTATTTCTTCTTTAGAGAATATAGAAATAAAGGCATCGATTTTTGCTTTCATTGGAGCTGTGTTGCCACCTAATGATTTAGTAAAACCTTCGCGAATAGCTTCAGACATATTGCTACTGCTAACGACACTTGATGTTATTTGTAAACGCACAGCAATTTCCTGATTATTTTTCAAGATGGCAGCAGCATCTTTGCTTTTTTCAGGCAAATATAAACCCAATACGTAAACTTTAAAGAATGCCTTTTTACGAACGCCACCACCATTTAAATCTAATTCTGATGTTGCGGTTTTCAGTTTTGCTGGTAAGCTTACGCCATTCACTGTTAATTGTGCTTTGCTTTCGAATAGCATGGTGCATGCTAATAATGCTACTAATACGTATTTCATGTTTTAATTTTAATTGTTGAATATAATACAATTTGATAAAAGAGCAAAAGAAATGCCAAACTTATCGATGGAATGAGTAGTTTGTTGCATTGGAGAATACTAAAAAAAATTGGAAACTATTATTTTCGCTTTGGTTGATGAGGACACTGACCAATAAAAGTTCTTATTTGTTATATTGGTCGTTGAACAAATCAACGTGTTTAAGCTCTGCTAATTTACTGCGCAAATGTTCGCAAATAGATATGTATGTTTGTTCCATTATTTATTAAATATGTTGTCTAAATTGCCTTCAATGTATTTCATTATCTCGTTATCTAATGCTATCGAATTGCCGATAAATTTTCGTGCAGGTATAGTCACTTTTTTTGCCAATGCCAAGCTATACCAATAATTAAACTCATCTAAATCGTTGTTTCGTTTGCGAAGTTGTTTTGTGCCTCGCAGGTTTCTTTTATCACCATTTTCTTTAAAGTATTTCTTTTCGGCATGACCTTTTATTTCAAAATACTTAGCCCAAAAGAAACGACGCATTTTGTCGGTAACAGTTATAGTGCCACCTGCATTTTGTATTTCAGCATATTTAGCAGCCGTGCCAATAACGTTTACAATAACAGTATCGCCACTTACTGAATAATTGATGCCACGAACTAAATTGCCTTTGCCAATCAGCAAATCGTGAGATTGTCTAAAACGCATACGCCGACCTTTTTGCCACAATTCTAAGCTGCTATTTAAAAAGCCTTGCCGTTCCGTAATGTTGTCTTTAAAGAAACGCACAGCTATATTACCAACACCAGCAGGAAGTCGCCTCTTGAAATTTTGCAGTTCTGCCACCATTTGCTCTAGTGTTTTTCCTGTATTTTTTACTTCTACTTGCATAATTGCTAAGTTTTGTTTAATTTTATACCAAAGTAGTTGGCTTGCGAGCCGACCCGCCACGGAAACAATTTTATTGTTTCCGTTTCTTTTTTACATCTGCTACTAAATCTTCATAATTCCAATATTTATAAACCTTACCAAACTTAAAACAAATTATTTGTAAGTTATGGACACTGTGACAGTCGGCAAATTTGGTTACAGCAATATCACGTTGTTAGTGCCAATGCTAAAAGAAGAAACAACATTGAAAATTTACAGACAGGTTAAACTTTTATCCATTTTGACGGTCAAAACAGAAAAATAAACAAATACATCATGAAAAAATTATTACCCTCAATTTTTATGCTGACAGTTTTGTTAGCAACTACCGCAAAAGGACAAGTGCTTATTGACACACTTTCTTTAGTATCAAACGAAAAAATAAATACAAAATTTTGTTTTAATAATACCAAATTAATAGCTGGAAACAATATATCCGACCGCTATATTATTTATTACAATGCAGACACCATTTTTTTAAATGTAAATCAATCTGGAATATGGACACGAAAGACTGCTTACACTGGAAATAATATTCAGTCAGCAACACTCTCCTTTTATAAAGACACTATCTGGATATGCTGGAAAGAAGGTGTTGAATCAGCACAAATAAAAGCTCGATATACTGCAGACAAAGGAAATTCATGGAGTTCAATAGTTCCAGTTTCGCCCGTAGGTAAGGTAGCCGCTCCTTCGATTTATGCAGCATCGAACGGAAAAATACACTTTGTGTGGTCTACTGCGTCTTTGACCGACACAACTGTTTATCATAACGTTTACCATAACGGAACATTTTTACTCTCACCCAATCCGTTGAGCAATCCAACAGGTCAAGGTCAATGGCCTTCTGTTATTGCTGTTGGTGATACTGTTCTTTGTGCATGGAAAGAAGGTCCACTACCAACCAAAGTGTGGTTTAGAAGTTCATTTGATGGAGGTCAATCTTGGAATTCGCTTTCAGCTAATCCAACAACAACATTGTTATCTTTATCAAAAGACCCAAACCTTGCTTATGCATACGATTCAATAACAAATACACACTATGTTTACCTTGCATATGATGGACAAAATTTAATCTATTTACAGCGAAGCACAGATTTTGGGAATAATTGGTCAATACCCGACACTATAAGTAATCTTAATAAATGGTCGCAATTCGCTCATATTGAAAGCAACAACAATGGGTTTGTTGGGATTTCATATGAACAAAGACCAATAGGGTCATCACTATTTGATGACACAAAAAAAGATGTTGGTTTTACTTACTCCACAAATTGGGGTAATAGTTTCAGCATCGACACATTAGCGTATACTTATAATGGTTTTGGTTCGGCATACCCTGCATTTAATAAAATAGATGAAAACAATTTTTATTTGGCTTGGCTAACTAAAGACACAATTAACAATAAAATAAATGTCTTGGAAAGATTAATACATTTCAGTAGCACGACTGGAATAAATACATACGAACAAACTCTGAATCCACAAATTCATATTTTCCCAAATCCCTTTTCTACACATGCTGTTTTGCAGACCTCCAACAAATTAAATAATGCAACCCTGTATTTATATAACAGTTCCGGGCAGATAGCAACAAAAATCGAGAATATCAATGGACAGGCGGTTATCCTCTTGCGTGACAATCTCACAAGCGGATTATATTTTGTATTTCTAACTCAAGACGAAAAAGTAATTGCGACAGACAAACTAATTATCACCGACTGACATGCTCGGACGACAACACAGCACTGGGGCACTAACAGCGGTAGCTGTTGCACAACTCCATTTTCTTGAGTTATAGTATGCTACTAGCATGTTTTTCGGCTTTCATATTTTCGTTTTAAGGCAACTTGTGTTTTTGGATATTTTTTTGTTTCTCAAAATTACAGGTCTCATTTTGTTACGATATACGCTTGCTAAAAACCATTTTATCGCAAATGA
>JADKZZ010000106.1 GCA_020848475.1 Chitinophagales bacterium
AGCTTGTGGCAAGGTAAATTCTTTGCCATCGTGCTCAATGGTCATTGCGCCAATTGTGGCACCATACTCTTGAGACAAGAGTTGTACTTGTTGTGAAAGTGGAATATTTTCCTCTCTGAATAATTGTAATTGTGCTTGAAGGTGACGCAGGTAAACAAAAAATCGCTCTTGGTCTAAATCCTTTACGAATGCAGATGTAGCCAGTTTTTTGTTTAATTCATTGCCGATGCTCATCCAGTTAGGCATTATGGTTTGAATGAAATCTTCGTACGCATCTTTAAAGGTTTCATTGTCCGTATCACAGGTTTGGCGAATATATCGCCAGCGATATTCTTCATCAACGACAGCATCTGTTTCACTGCGGTCAGCCAGCCACTGCAATACTGCCTCTTTGCTTTCGATTGGTCGTTGTTGTAGTTCCTGGTAAAATGATTCGATATTTTGCCAGCCATGCACCACCAAATTTTCTGGCAAATAGTTTCTTTTTTTGCGAGTCAATGTTTTCATACTATTTATTAAAATTAAAAAGACTTATCAAGCAAGTGTACTTGATAAGTCTAACAATTATGCAATAGATTACACTTTATTTTTTGTCATGCGTGGTTTTGCCACAGATTGTTGTTGCACATTCATGTCTTTTGCTGGTGCATGATGTTTTTGAGTCGTTGTTTTTACACTAGATTTGTTTTCCTCACCTTCAGCAGATTTTTTGAAAATATCAAATCCTTCGAGTGCATTATACCATTTCACCAATTTTTTAATATCAGAAATGTTTACGCGATCTCTGTCAAACGTAGGCAATATTTTTCCTAAGTAGGCACGCAAATCGTCGTTCGATGCATTTGCATCAACTAAAGGAGTGCTATCTTTTTGATTTTTCATTTCGATGAAAACATCTAACAACAACACGGTCTCGTCTTCTGTATAGATTGAAATATTTTCTAAAGGTGAAAACATGTGCTGACGATTAGAATAGAATTTTTTATTAGAATCATCTAATTCACTCAATATCAAACCATCGTTTCTGTTGGCTACTAATTTTTTTAAACCTGCCACTCCTGTAACGGCAATAATTTCTCTGAATTCCATATACATTATTTATACAGCAAAAGTAGGAAATAGTTATGGAATTGAGAATGAAAATATGTTAATAGAAGAATCAATTCAAAACATTAAAAATCTAATAAATCTTTAGGTGGTACATTTAATGCTTCAGCAATTGCTTTTATTGTACAGATAGTACAGTTATTCTTACCATTTTCTAAATTATATATTTGATTTTTAAAAATATCAGCCATCATTGACAATTTCTCATGTGATACATACATAGGTTCTCTCATCTTTTTTAGATGCTTTCCAAATTTCTTTAAGTATTGCTCGTCTCGAACATTTATCACACATCTAATACAAATAAAAACCTGAAAAAAACGCCACAATGTGTTGTGGTTTAAAAATTATTTAGTAGGTTAGTTTCAATTAAAACAAATCATCATAAGAAAAGTAAAATTATTAGTAGTATTAATGTTTTCAACACTTATTATATGTGGTTGTAAAAAAGTAGATTCAGTAAAACAATCAAGTATTGTAAGCGGTTCAAAAACTATAGACAATTCTACTATGACTTTAGGTCAAAATAGCCAAGTTCCAAAATTTACTGAACAGACAAAAAACAACTTAGACGAAGTAGCTGTTGAAGATGTTTCAGAAACAGATTTAGATGTTTCTAATCCATTTATAAAAAGAATAATGAATTTTGATAAATTAGATTATGAAAAAAGAGCTATTATCGCAAATAGCCTAACATTTAAAGACGGTATATTAACAGGTGTATCTGGAATTTAGATCTATTTAAGTCTGTGGATAAAGATTTATTGCTTGAGTTTTATGAAACTTTGTTCGATAGTAAGAATATCGGAATTTATAATTCTGATGGAACCGTTATTGTTGAGTCAAAAAAAGAAATAACTACGCTTGGTGCAAAAAACTCAAGCAATCAGGAGTCTGAATGGAACGCACCTTGTAAATGTTGGACATCTTATTGGGAGCAAAAAAATCCTAGTTGTGTTGATTCTCCAGGTAATCAGTGTTTTGTTTTTAATCGTGAATGTTGTGGATAATAAAACTAGTAAATGAAAAAATTAGTCGCCTTATTTCTTTTCATAAATCTGTATGCCTCTCTTTTTGCAGATATTAAATCTGTGCTAATATTGAAAACAATAAATGCAGATACAAATACCTCGTTTTATATAATGAGTCAAGATCAATTAATCTGCGAAGGAAACCAAAAAGAAAACGACACTTTTAACGTAATTATAAAAGAACCGCTACCTTGCTTTTATATTGCAAACAATGACACCAGTAAAGTGTTTGTTTTCTGGATAGGCAAAGGGATTTTGTCGATTAATATCGACGCAAATAATATAACGAATACCACCATAAACAATCCATTAAACAATGAGTATTATGAAAACAAGAGAAAAGAAGATAGTGTATATAATTTAGTATATAGTGCTGAAGTTTTATCCAATCCAGATTTTATGCTAAGCAAACAGGATAGTTTAGATGCTGTTTTAAACCATAAGAACGATAAGTTATATAAACAATGGTATAAAAAAGAAGCATTTAAAAAGACAAATTCGTTTTTGACACTTCATTATATAAAATTTCATTTAAAGCAATATCTTCTAAAACAAAAAAGTGCTGCTATTACAAAGAAACAATTATGGAATTTATTTAAAAGAATAGATGCTGGAATGAAAGATTATCCAAGCTATAAAAGATGTGTAGAAATGTTTAGTCAAAAGATTAATAAGCGACCCACAATCAATGAACCACTAATGAAATAATATTTACATTATACTTACTTTTCCTGTATAAATAAACGACTCTCCGTTTTTCTCATAGTGCATCTTTATAAAATAATTTCCTGCAGCAAGTGTTGTGTTTATAGTAATAAAATCTGTTGGATAGGCAACTGCTTGTTGAAATATTTGCTGACCAATGAGGTCATATATTTCGACTTTCCAGTTTTGATAAGATGCACTTTTCGGAATTGGAATTGAGAATTGACCATTGGAAGGATTAGGGAAAATAGCTAGTTTTTCCTGCATTAAATTTTGCTTGATATGAGTCGTGCGATTGCAATTAAGCCATGGATAAATAAACTGCGCAATATGCCTTTCTGTGCTATCTAAAATGGGTTGGTTGATGAAGTTTAAAATGATGTCTGGAAAAGTTAAATTCATAAAAGGCACATGTCCTCTACCTATCCAATCTTCGAACTCTACGCGAATGCCTTTGCGCAGCATTACTGGATATTGTGCTTTGCCACCAAATAAAACTGGCAATGTAGGAATATGGAATGGATTGCCATAGCTGTAGGGCACGATTTCATCTGCTGAGCCATGAATAATGAGCATATCAATGCCATTTTTGTTTATCCAATTCGTATCTAATATGGCTCCAGAAACACTAATACACGCTTTTGGTTTCACCAAATCAAATTTATGACGTAAAATATAATCAGCGCTATCGCCATTTGCTTCAACTATCCATTGTTGATATTGTGCTGGTAATTGCTGGATGCTATCTAAATAACTAATAAACATACTGGAAACAGCTCCTGCGGAAACACCACCAATAAATGCACGTGAAGTGTCGATGCGATATGGATTGCCATTTTGATAGGTCAGCATTAAATGGTCCACTGCTTCTTTGGTGTCTATCAAGGCACGAGACACTGCTTTTACCATTACTTCCTCAGAGAGCAAGCCTAATAAATTTGGCTCTTGTCTATAATCAATCGAAACGGTAACGTAGCCACGCTTAGCAAAATAGTCGCACATCAACACAATATCTGGACTATTATGGTCTAATAATTTCAGGTAAGCACCGCCATGAATCAGTAACATAATTGGGCGTTGTGACAATGTATCGCCGTGCGGCTGATACACGTCATATTTTAAATCGATATATTGACCATCACTTTGTTTCTTACGTGCATATTTAACATCTTTTGTAATATCTACTCTATTAAATACTTGCTGAATATATCTGCCGTTATTACAATCATCTGCATACACATTGACTGTAATACTTGTAAAAAATAAAACTAGAAATAATAGAGGATTTTTCATGTCAATAAATTTCAATTAATGTACAATATCTATTTTTCTCGTGTAAATATATTCTTCTTCGTCTTTCTGATAAGCCAATTTTATGAAGTATGCACCATTTGGCAATTGTTTATCTATAAAAACATTTTCTGTAAATACAGGAAAATTGGTTTGGTACACATTTTTTCCACTGATATCATACATATCAATTGTTCCATTTTGATATTTTGCTTCGAATGGAATTTTAATTTGGAAACTGCCATTTGAAGGATTTGGAAAAATCGAAATTGGCGAATCCATAAGATGTTGTTTGATACCAGTAGTTAAGGCATCACACGTTAATAGACTATAGCAAAAATTTGTTATGTGACGTTTGGTGCTATCCAACACGTATGGATTAAAAACTACAGCTAATGGATTTTGCCCAAAGAGAGCATCTAAGTTTAAGCCTCCAACAAATGGAACATGATTATAATTTACCCATGTTTCTAACTCAGAACGTAAGCCTAAATGTTTATATCGTTTATCTATTAAAGAGCTGCCCATTAAATTTGGAAGCATTGGAAGGCCAAACGGATGTCCATAGCTATATGGAATTGCCACATCAACCGTGCCATGCTGCGACAGTAATGCTGGATATTGTCTGTTTGGTTTTATCCATGCAGTATCGAGTACGGCACCAGAAACATTAATCATTCCCAATATATTGGCACCACAAAATTTATCATCGAGTAATTGTTGTGCATTAGGCACTACTTGCTCAATCCATTGTCTATATTGATTAGGCATTTGGCTAATGCTGTCTAAAAACATGCCATGTAAAAAGCTTACTGTTCCTGCTGAAACACCACCAATAAAAACAGATTGTAAGTCTATCCTATACGGATTATTATAGTGCAATGTTGTATCCACGATTCTACAAAATGCCAATCGAGCATCCATCACGGCACGACCAACCGCTTTTATCATATTTTCCTCAGATAGTAAAGACAATAAGTTGGTCTCTAAGCGATAGCCTATAGAAATAACAACATATCCTTTTTTAGTTAAATCCAAAGCCAACTCTACGATATCAGGACTTTTTTTATCTAATAATGGAATTTCCAAATAAGCACCACCGTGCGCCAATACCACCAATGGTCGATTTTGAGCAGTGTCATTTTTGGGTTGATAAACATCGTATTTATAATCAATCCATGCACCATCACTTCGTTGTAACTTTGCATATTTGACATCGCTGGTAATGGTAACATCTTGGAAAATTTTTTGTTTATATCTACCATTAAAACAATCGGTGGCGAAAATACTTGATTGAAAGGCTAGAAATAATAAAAGCGTGTAAAAAATTCTATGCATCTGAATTGTTTATCTATTAAAATTAATGCTATTTTTTAAATTATTTATTGCTACTTATCGACCAATGTGTGTTCTTAACTTTTGTATATTTTATGATTTTAATAAACAAAATCTGTGTTAAAACAGAATAGCACATTCTGTATATTTGTATATGCCTTTTAAAATACACTCGTCCTATCAACCATCAGGAGATCAACCATCAGCTATTGAACAGTTGAGTGAAGGCGTTTTAAAAGGCGAAAAATATCAAACACTGTTAGGTGTAACTGGCTCCGGCAAAACTTTTACCATTGCCAATGTGATTGAAAAAACACAAAGACCTACTTTAATATTATCACATAATAAAACGTTAGTAGCACAACTTTATACAGAGTTTAAAGAGTTTTTTCCAGACAACAAGGTAGAATTTTTTACCTCGTATTACGATTATTATCAGCCAGAAGCTTATGTTGCCGTTACGGATACATACATCGAAAAAGATTTATCTATCAATGCGGAAATAGAAAAATTGCGACTCAGCACAACCACTTCATTAATGAGTGGCAGGCGAGATGTTATCGTAGTGGCGTCAGTGTCGTGTATATATGGTTTGGGAAATCCAGCTGAATATAAAAATCAGATTATACGCATTAGCAAAGGACAAACACTAAGCAGAAATACTTTTTTATTTGATTTAGTAAGTATTTTATATGCACGCACGACAGCAGATTTTCAGCGTGGTAATTTTAGAGTGTTAGGAGACAATGTAGAAGTATTTCTTGCCTATGCAGATTATGCATATCGAATTACTTTTTGGGGCGACGATATTGAAGAGCTGGAATCCTTTGACCCTGTGTCTGGAAAGCGAATAGAAAAAATGCAAGATATTGCTATCTTTCCAGCCAACATCTATATCGCACCGCGCGACCAATTGCCAACTATTATTCATGAAATACAAGATGAGCTGACAGCACATGTAGAATATTTCAATAAAACAGGAAAACAACTAGAGGGAAAACGTTTAGAAGAGCGTGTAAATTTCGATTTAGAAATGATTCGCGAGCTCGGCTATTGCAGTGGTATTGAAAACTATTCTCGATTTTTTGATCGCAGAAATCCTGGCGATAGACCATTTTGTTTGTTAGATTATTTTCCTGATGACTTCCTGCTTGTAGTGGACGAAAGCCATGTTACTATACCACAAATTGGTGGTATGTATGGTGGCGATAGAAGCAGAAAACAGAATTTGGTAGAGTATGGTTTTCGCCTGCCTAGTGCTATGGATAATAGACCATTAAATTTTGGTGAATTTGAGTCTTTATTAAATCAAATCGTATTTGTGTCTGCAACGCCAGCAGATTATGAATTAATGAAAACACAAGGCGAATTTGTAGAGCAAGTCGTTCGTCCGACTGGCTTATTAGATCCACCAATAGATGTACGTCCAAGCCTAAATCAAATCGATGATTTATTAGATGAAATACAAAAGCGTATCTCGATTAATGAACGCATACTCGTCACTACGCTTACTAAAAGAATGGCGGAAGAGTTAGCAAAATATTTAAGCAATTTGAATATTAAATGTAAATACTTACACAGTGATGTGGACACAATGGAACGTGTTGAAATTATTCAAGGTTTGCGTATCGGCGATTTTGATGTGTTGATTGGTGTAAATCTGTTGCGGGAAGGCTTAGATATTCCAGAGGTTTCTCTTGTCGCAATTTTAGATGCAGACAAAGAAGGATTTCTGCGCAATGAACGTTCGCTTACACAAACAGCAGGTCGTGCCGCCAGAAACGCAAACGGTTTAGTAATTTTTTATGCCGATGTGATGACGAAATCTATGCAGAAAACTATAGATGAAACGGAGCGTCGTCGCGAAAAACAAATTGCTTATAATATTCAACATCACATCACACCAAAAACTGTGCTCAAAAGCAAAGAAGAAATTCTTCAACGTGCTTCCATTTTAGACATCAGACAAACAGCTGAAACGAAAACTGAAAGAAAACATAGAGAACACGAAGAAAGCATGATCATTGCTGCTGAAGAACAAGGTGAATATTTGTCGACTGCACAAATTGAAAAGAAAATTGCACAGTTAAAAAAAGCGATGCAGCGCGCCTCTCAACAAATGGATTTTATGGAAGCTGCTCGTTTAAGAGATGAAATGTTTAAATGGCAGAAACAATTATAAAAAATAAAATAAGCATGAACAGAAAAACAATACTCATCACTGGTGCAAATTCTGGATTAGGATTTGAAGCCGCAAAGCAATTGGCAAAACAAGGACATGAAATTATTTTACTTTGTCGAAATAAAGAGAAAGGAGAAATAGCTGTTTCTGAAATAAAATCTTATTCTAATAATCAAAACATACACTTATACACTGCCAACCTTGCTTCGCAAAAAAGCATAGAAGCAGTTGCTCAGCAAATCAAAAAAGATATCAGCAAGTTAGATGTTTTGTTAAACAATGCAGGTGGCGTTTTTAATAATTTTCAATTGTCAGAAGATGGCATCGAAATGACAATTGCCAATAATCATTTTAATTATTTTTGGCTGACATACTATTTATTTGATTTATTGAAAAACGGAAAAGATGCACGTATTATCAATGTTGCCAGCGACTCACATTACAGCGCAAAAAAAAATGATATTGAATCATTTTATCAAAAAAAGGGAAAGTACTTTGTGTTGAGTGCTTACGAACAAAGTAAATTGGCGAATGTATTATTTACTTACACATTGGCGGAAAAAGCAAATCCTTATAACATCACGGTGAATGCATTGCATCCTGGATTTGTGTACACGCCAATAGGTGAGAAAAATGGAAATAAATTTTTTGGAATGGTTTGGAGTGCTGCTTCAAAACTATTTGGTTTGTCAGTAGAGAAAGGTGCGCGCTCACATATTTATTTAGCAAGCAGTGATGAAGTTAAAGATATCAGTGGAAAATATTTTCATAACTGCAAAGCGAAAAAATCTTCTAGTATTTCCTATGATAAAAACCTACAGGCAATGTTATGGAATGAAAGTGAGCGTAAAAGTGGTTTCACATTTTTATAAAATCTTCTGCTATTTATAAAAAGCAAAACCCGATGTTATTGACATCGGGTTTATTTTTTTCATCGTTTGTTGACGATTACTTTTTTGCTGCTGCTTTCTTAGCTGGAGCTTTTTTTGCTGCCGCTTTTTTAGGAGCTGCCGCTTTTTTAGGAGCTGCCGCTTTTTTAGGAGCTGCCGCTTTCTTAGGAGCTGCCGCTTTTTTAGGAGCTGCTGCTTTCTTAGGAGCTGCTGCTTTCTTAGGAGCTGCTGCTTTCTTAGCTGGAGCTTTTTTTGCTACCGCTTTTTTAGGAGCTGCTGCTTTCTTAGGAGCTGCTGCTTTTTTTGCTGGAGCTTTTTTTGCTGCTGGCTTTGCGCTTGCTGTTTTCTTTGCCATTGTTTTTATTTTTTTTTTGTTTCATTTTTATACAGTTGAAACTTTTCTGTTGGTATATTTTATTTTTTTTATGCAGATTAAAACACACCTTTAACTATTCTGCAATATAAAAGTAATACATAAATCATTTCATGCAACACTTGAGTTATTCATAAATGTTGATAATTGTGGATAACGTAAAGGTGCATTTTATATGCTAAACACGCAAATAAAAAATACAATTGAATTCTTTTTTATGTAACGCATTTTTATTTTCTCGGCTTTTGAAAAATAGAATACTTGAAAAATACATTCGCCAAAACATCAATAAACACTATATGTTTGAGTGATTATTTTTTTTATCGTGTTTTATGATGCAAATGTTTTTTCATGTAACAAAAAATAAAATTGAATAAATAAAATTTCATCTCTCTTAAGAAATAAAAAATACACTTTTAAAAATTTATGCTTTTATGAATTGAATATGGTGGATAAAATATTTGATGAAACGAAAAATAAATGTGGATTATTTTTAAAAATAGAAATGAAAATGAAAAGTTTTATTTGTCGTTGGTGTTGAAATAGCATTAAAAAATTCAAAAAAAATAATAGACTTTTTTATGCTGCTCCATTTTCAATTCCTTATCTTTCGTGTGAAAATTATTGCTTGATGAAGAAACTTATCGTGTTTATTTTTGTAGGCGTCATTGCTTTTATTAGTGCATGTTCTTCGTGTAATAATGAAAAAGAAAAAACGAAACCTGTTGAAATAGACAACATCAAAGAATCTTATAAAATGTTGCCGAGCGAACAACAGTCTGTCATCGATGTTGTGTATCGCTGGAATGCAGCACACGATTCTACACAAATCGATAGCCTTGAGCAATTTTACAATGATCCTGTTTTCTTTTTTAAAAAACGAATTGCTCGTGCTTCTGTGCTTGCCTCAAAAAAATATAAAATCTCACATGCTGATACTTATCGAGAAAGAATAATCGGACGCATTGGTATTTATGCATCTGATACTGGCGATTACAAGTGTGAGTTTTTAAAATTAGTTACCATCAACAGCAAACCCAATGTTTATCATTCCTATTTAATTTTTAAAAAACAAGCAGATAGCACTTGGCGAATTATTGTAGAAAGCGACAAAGAAGCAGATCTGCGTCCTGAGTTAGTATCTTTGTTCGAAAAATTTGAAGAAAGTGAAAGCACATCGTCCGGCGACTTTAATGGTGATGGAGAAGTAGAAGATTTAATCGTATTAAAACCAGCACAAGACTCGAGTGGAAATTATACAAGCAATCAAACAAAAATTTCTTTTACCAATTTAGATTTGCCAGAGATTACTATACAGAATTGCGTTGGTGTAAATGTATTAAACGAGAACGATGTCGATGGCGATGGTGCAGATGATTTTTCTGTAGTAATAAAAAAAGAAGATGGCGATGTTGGCGATGTAATTTTATACAGCTTTAAACGTGGCAGCTGGCAAGAGTTGGCAAAATTTAAAGCACCACAAGAAGAAGTGTTCTCCTCGCGACAACAATTAATAGAGTTTGCCGGAAATGGTAATATCAAAATTCGAAGCGCTGAAAAAACAATAGATAATAGAGATACATTGGTTTTAAAAACAATTTCTACTTGGTAAAGTTTTAAGTTATTGCTAATATAATTTGTCAGCTCTATGTATATTCCTTCTTATTACAAACAGAAAGACATCGACAAAACTATTGCATTTATGCAAGCTTATAATTTTGCGAGTTTAATATCTATTCAAGAAAATATTCCTATTGCAACTCATTTACCATTTATCATAGAAAAAGAAAGCGAGGCATTGGTGTTGTATTCTCATTTAAGCAAAGCAAATCCACAATGGAAAACATTTTCGGAAAATAATATACTCGTAATTTTTTCAGAGCCACATGCTTATATTTCGCCTTCATTATATAGTGGCAAACAAGAAGTACCTACATGGAACTATGTTGCCGTACATGCTTATGGAAAAATTTCAATATTGCCGAGCGATGAAGAAAAGTTGGCCGTTTTACATAAACAAATGCAATCTTATGAAGCGGATTATATTGCACAATTTAAAGCATTAGACCAAAAGTATATTCAAAACTTATTGCAAGGTATTGTAGCTTTTAAATTGGAAATAACAGACTTGCAAGCCAAAGAAAAGCTCTCGCAAAACAAAAACGATATCGACAGAAAAAATGTAAAACAACATTTATTAGAGAGTGATGACACGAATAAACAAGCACTCGGCAATATGATGGCTGATTGAATCTGATAATTATCATAGAAAATATTGCATAATCATCTTAATTTTGCACTATAAATATTGCATCGTGCTTTCATACGATTTGGTTGATAAATACAATGTTCCTGTTCCAAGATACACTAGCTATCCAACAGTGCCTTATTGGGAAGAGCCGATGAACGATATAGATGATTGGAAAAATCAAATTCAAAAAGCGATTACTTGTAACAAAACAAAAGAAGGCATCAGCCTTTATCTTCATCTGCCATTTTGTGAGCAATTGTGTACTTATTGTGGTTGTAATAAACGCATTACCAAAAACCATCAAGTAGAAGATAAATACATAGCAGCACTTTTAACAGAATGGGAACAATATAAAGCCATATTTGGCGACGCATTATGCATTCGCGAAGTGCACTTAGGCGGTGGTACGCCTACCTTTTTTAGTCCAAAAAATTTGCATCTATTACTAAGCTCATTATTTAAAGATGTGCGCATTCATCCAGCACATGAATTCAGTTTTGAAGGCCATCCGAACAACACCACATTTGAGCACTTAGAAACATTATATAAGCTTGGATTTCGACGCGTAAGTTTTGGTGTACAAGACACAGATGCAAAAGTGCAAATTGCCATCAATAGAGTGCAACCTTTTGCCAAAACAAAACAAGTTACAGAATGGGCGCGAGAAATTGGTTATGAGTCTGTCAATTTTGATTTGATATATGGTTTACCATTTCAAACCGAAGAAAGCATCAGAAAAACAATCGAAGCTGTCATTACACTTCTGCCAAATAGAATTGCATTCTACAGCTACGCACATGTGCCTTGGACAAAAAAATCGCAACGCGCTTACGATGAAAATGATTTGCCTAAAGGAAAAGATAAATACACTTTATACGAAATAGGCAAAGATTTATTTTTGCAAGCTGGCTATGCCGATGTCGGTATGGATCATTTTGCATTGGCAGGCGACCAACTGCTTATCAGTAAGCAAAATGGCACTTTGCATCGAAACTTTATGGGTTACACCACTACAAATACAGAAGTATTAATTGGACTAGGTGTTTCCGCAATTAGCGATATATTTTTTGGCTTTCGACAAAACTTAAAAACGGTAGAAGAATATTACGAAGCCATAGAAAAAGATACATTGCCCATTATTAAAGGAATCAATGTTACAGACGAAGATATCGTGTATAGAAAACACATCTTAAATATTGCATGTAAAGGGAAAACCGATTGGACAAATGAAATTGAACTTACTGACACCATGATAAAACACTTAGATGCATTACAAAGTGATGGACTCATTACTTGGCAAAATGCATCATTAGAAGTAAGCGACTTAGGTTGGAGTTTTTTGCGTAATATTTGCTCCGTGTTTGACAAAAAAATGAATAGCACAAAAAATGATTCGCCTTCTGATACACCAAAGTTTAGTCAGGCTGTATAATTTTTAGTATTTTCACCTATTATGTCTTGGCAACACACTACTTCTATTTATCAAATTTATCCACGCTCATTTTATGATAGCAATGGCGATGGTATCGGCGACTTACAAGGCATTATTCAAAAATTAGACTACATACAGCAATTAGGTTTTGAAACCATTTGGATATCGCCATTTTACAAATCGCCACAAGACGATTTTGGTTATGACATTGCTGATTATTACACCATTTCACCAGAATATGGCACACTGCAAGATGCTGAAATGCTGATACACGAAGTGCACAAGCGCGACATGAAAATTGTGTTTGATATGGTGATGAACCACACCTCTAATCAACATCATTGGTTTTTAGAATCCAAAAAAAATAAGACAAACCCAAAAGCAGATTGGTACATCTGGCGCGACCAGCCCAACAATTGGAAAAGCATCGTTGGCCCAAAGGCTTGGCATTATTGTGAGGAAAGAAAGCAATATTATTTTGCTTCATTTTTGCCATTTCAACCTGACTTAAATTATCGATGTCCTGAAGTAAAAAATGCCATGTTTGATGTTTGCCGTTTTTGGCTTAGCAAAGGTGTCGATGGTTTTCGTTTAGATATTTTTAATTGCATTTTAAAAGATAAAGATTTTAAAAACAATCCTTTTTCTTTATGGCACGCTATTCCAAGTGAAGATTATCCTGGAGGCAATTTTCAAATCAGAAAATATTCACTCAATCTTCCAGAAAATTTTATGCTCGCAAAAGAACTACGGCAAGTAGTGGACGAATTTCCAGATAGACTTTTATTGGGTGAAGTATTTGGAAAACACGAATTAAAGAAAAAATATCTTGGTGAAAACAATGATGGCTTACACCTCATTTTTCTGTTTGATATTGTCATGTTTACATTCACAGCTAATTTTTTTAGAAAAAAAATTTTAGAATTCGAACAGCAATATCCATCACCATATATGCCTACTGTCGTATTTAGCAATCACGATCAATTACGAAGCATAAAGCGCATTGGCAACAAGCTGGAAAAAGCAAAATTATTAGCATTATTGCAATTTACTATGCGTGCTGTACCAACAGTATATAATGGTGAAGAAATAGGCATGATGGACGGAAACATCGCCATAAAAGACGGAAAAGATCCAGTTGCAAAAGTATATAGTTGGGTGCCTCAATTTATTGCAGACAGATTGCCTGTAGGTATAAATAGAGACAATTGCAGAACGCCAATGCAATGGAATAATACAGAAAAAAATGCTGGATTTTCTACGGCAGATACAACTTGGCTGCCCGTAAATACTACAACAGAAAACAGAAATGTAGCACAACAGCAAGCTGATAAAAATTCATTGTTACACATCTTTAAAAAGCTGATTTTATTGCGCAAAAAATGGCGCGCTTTGCATCGAGGTGACATCGAAATTATTTACACTGGCAATAAAAACATATTAGCCTATACGAGAACGCTTGAAGAGGAAAAATTATTGGTAATGATGAATTTTAGCAATTCGAAAATCAGTAATAAAATTAATCAGCCTATTAAAGAAATCGTATTTTCGATAAACAATATCACAACTTTCGATGGTGTGTTATTGCCGTATGATGGTGTGATACTGAAAATATAAACTATTTATTACTTTTATAAAAATTATACAATGTCAGCAACACAAGATGTCCATATTATTGAGAAATTTCGTGAGATGATAGGGAAGCGTTATGCATATCACGACTTAATCAATAGATTTGAAATACCTGCGAGCATTACAGAAGAGATGATAAAGGAAATAGAAAATTATTTTCTAACCATTATCTATCCACCAGCACCAGAGCGAAAAGAATTAGAAGAAGCATTTAAAGATTTGGCAGCCTATGTAAAACAGCCTCGAAAAATATGGAATTTATTTGGCGACATGGCACGAGCGCTTTTTAAATTTGGTCGTCATTTTATGACGGCCTTAAAAGCAGGCATGGACGCATTGGATTCTTTTGTAGGCGCCAAAAATTTTGAAAATTCGATGGCACTCATTGCTAATAAAAATGGCATTCGGCCGCCTATGAGCGATGAAGACTTTGAAGACACCATGTATCAATTACCACGCGAAGAGGTGGAAAAATTTATCAAAGATGTTAAAAGCCTTTTTGGTGCAATGGTAAACACAACACTCTTATCTAAAACTTTGGATATATTAGACCATGTCATTCATACGATGGAAAAAAAACCGAATGTTTTTCCGCAAAAAGAAGTAGAAGGCATTAAGTTGGGAAAATCCTTGTTGCAAAAAGGCTATGATTTATTCTCTAAATATGATGATACTACTAAAAATCTTATCGTCGATATTATTTATAAAAATGAAATGTGGTATGTGGATTATGTCTATAAAAAGAAAGAAGGAAAATAAACAATAATTAAGAAAGTTTCACATTTGCGCAAGCACGATTTTAGTATTTTTAAAAGTTGATATGGCACGTAAAATTATATATACTGACGACGCACCAGAGCCTATTGGCCCTTACTCACAAGCTGTTTACATTAATGGTATGTTGTTCATTTCTGGACAAATTCCATTAGACCCGTTTTCTGGCGTATTAATTCAAGATGGAATTGAAGAGGAAACCGAACAAGTGATGCAAAATTTAAAAGCCATCTTACATGCTGCGGAAATGGATTTTTCAAATGTAGTAAAATGCTCCATTTTCTTGACAGATATGCGCGATTTTCCAAAAGTAAATGAAGTGTATGGAAAATATTTTAAATCGCAAGCACCAGCAAGAGAAACCGTGGAAGTAAGCGTATTGCCAAAAAATGCACATGTCGAAATTTCATGTATAGCAGCTCGATAATTTACTAAAAAAGTAAACACATCATGAAGCAACTGATTTTAATTATTATATGTATCGCAGGCATAAAGCAGACCCTTACAGCAAGCGAAAATATTGAAATTTGCAATGCTGCAAAAGACAGCGCAGCAGCTTTATTTGAGCGTGGTGGATTAGGATTTTATGCATCTTCAAAAATGAATCCGGATTTATATAATTATATTATTATCACCAAAGAAAATTATAAGAAGACGACAGTTAGAATTTCAAAAAGCACAAGCGACACGGCAAAGTTGATGAAGTATAAATTGTTTAGCACTTCGTATGATAAAAATGCGGATAAATCGCAACCATTAGACACTAGTCTCGATTATAAAAAGTGTTATAATGCTGCATTCCAAGCTAAGTTAGACTCTGTATTTAAATGTGATTTTTTTAGAAAATCAGATTCTATTCTGAAGGCTTATGATAAAGCTGGCAAAGGCTACAGTGCTGTAGAGTTTAAAGGTGGTCCGAGTGCCTTGCAAAAATATTTAGACAAAACGATTGAGTTTCCTAAAGACTGTAAGCCGAATGACAGCGATAAAGCATATCGTGTTTATTACTCGTTTTTTGTAGATGAAAACGGTAGCATTTCTGACATCAATTTAATCAAATCGAATTGTAAAGCTTGCGAAGCAAGTATCTTAGAAGCCATCAAAAAAATGCCTGCTTTTGTGCCTGCACTCGAAGCTGGAAAGCCTAAGAAAAGCAAATACATCTTGCCTTATTTAAAAGCATATACTAAGCCAAAAGGCTAGTAATCACTGATGTTTTGGCAATAATATAAAATACAAAAAAGTCATTCATTTAAAAGAATGACTTTTTTGTTTCATAGCAATTTTTGTAAATGCTTATTCTTTAATTTCTTTTGATTTGATGAGTAGTGATGCTAAAATAGAAATGGTGATTATCACCAAAATAATGGCGAGCGAATGCACGATTTCAATTTTATAAAAATCGGCAATACACATTTTGGTGCCTACAAATACTAATATCAGCGACAAGCCATATTTTAAGAAACGGAAATAAGCGGTAATGCCATCGAGTGCAAAATACAAGGAGCGCAAGCCTAAAATGGCAAACACGTTTGATGTATAAACGATAAATGTATCATTCGTGATGGCTAATATTGCTGGAATCGAATCTGTCGCAAAAATTAAATCGGTAAATTCTATTAATAGCAATACGATAAACAGTGGTGTTGCATGTTTAACGGCATCGATGCTTACAAAAAACTTAGCGCCGTGCAAGGTGTTCGTGACTGGCATAAATTTCTTAAACAATCTGACTAAAGGATTTTTATCTGGTTCTAATGGTTTTTCGTCTTGCACCATCATTTTAATACCAGTAATGACCAAAAATGCGCCGAACACATAAATTATCCAATGAAATTTAGAAATGAGCGCAACGCCTGCAAATATGAATATTGCACGTAAAATTAATGCGCCAATAATTCCCCAAAAAAGAATTTTATGCTGATACTTTTTTGGAATATTAAAATACGAAAACACCATTACGAATACGAAAATATTATCGACACTCAATGCTTTTTCGATAACATATCCTGTGAAAAATTCTATGGCTTTTTCTTTTCCGAAGGAATAATACACACCAATATTAAACAACATGGCGAAGCACACCCAAACGGCACTCCATGCCAGCGCTTCTTTAATTTTTACTGCATGTGATTTTTTATGAAACACACCTAAGTCAAGTGCCAACATAATACATACAAAAAGGTTAAATCCTATCCAATACCAAATACTTACTTCCATTTATTAATTTTTTAAAGAAATTTCGGGCGAGCTTCGCTCGCCCGAACACACACTATGAAAAAAA
>JADKZZ010000107.1 GCA_020848475.1 Chitinophagales bacterium
GATTATTAGCAATATGTTGTGTTGTGGTATAACAATATTCTTCTGGCGATGGTAATGCAGTCAAGTCATTAGCTTGTTGAATGATTCGCGCATTAATAGAAAATGGATCTAAGGTAAGAAAGAATGTAGCAGAGTCAGCAAAAATATTTTGATTAGGATTGGGTTGATCTAGTGGTGATTTGTATAAAACAGAATCAGGCTTGCCATCATTTTTTTCGCCATAAAATTCTATAAAATCACTTGAGGTAAATAGGTTATTATTGCTTACATACAGCGGCACTTCTTTCCCATTTCTAATTAATTTAAAACTCGTGCCAATTAATTGATTTGATGGAATACCTAAGGAAACCAAAACAGAATGCGGAATGCGATATAAACTCGTTTTTCCTATTTTAAATTTGTAATATGTTTTTGAGTAATCTATCCATTCGTTGCCATAGGGTTGCGCTTTACTTAGCAAAGTAAACAATCCTATTAGTAAAATAATATGTACAAATTTTTTCATCATTTTATTTCATTTTGGATAGGAGTTACACTTGGTGTGCTTTGCTCTGTTGGTGTTGTTGCTGGTTCAGTTGTTATTGTCGCATCAGGTGCGTTAATGAGTTCTGTGCTTTCTTTTTTCTTGCGCTTATTAATGCCTAAGACCAATGAAACGACATGTGAAAATTGACTCTCTGAAGATTTGCCAACATCAGTATAAGCATAATCTACAGATACAAAATTCTTGTATTTAAATCCTGCACCAATATTTGGTTGTGCTGTAAATTTCTTTTTTCCTTCTGTGTTATACATTTTTTGAAAATTATTCACACCACCACGTAGGTAGAATATTTTCCATAATCCGAGCTCCACGCCAATTCTCGGATCGATGCTCACTTTTTTTGTAGAGATAAGCGTATTTCTTTGTCCGTCAGTCGTCAGTTCCCAATCTATTTCTGCCGTCAAATCTATTTTGTCTTTGAATGTTTTTTGAAAGGCAACACCTAGTTGAATTCTCGGCAAAGTTATTTCCGTCGAACTTTTTGGAATGATGTTTCCTGTTTGTGCTAATACTTGTTTTTCTTTATCTGTAAAGCTATATGACCAAGCATTGAATGTTGTTGTAATATCTTTTATCGTTAATCCAATTTTCCAATCTTTTATCGTGTATAGTGCACCAATATCGGCACCAAAGCCCCAAGATTTGGCAAATCCTCCAGCTTTATTATGTACTATTTTTGTAGTTACACCAATAGAAAGATTGGGCAAAATGCTATAAGCATACGACAATAAAATACCATAATTGCCAACAGAAAAATTTCTGACATTATCATAATTGATGCTACCATCAGCGTCGAATAAATTTAAAGTATTTGGAATGTCATCAACGCCAAAACGCATAAAATTGACGGCAAATGCATGCTTATTACTATCTAATGGAAAAGCAATGCCAGCATAATCATACTTTGCAATGCCAGCAAAATATTCATTATGCATAAAAGCAAATTGCATTTTTGTAGGAATTCTTACTAAGCCAGCTGGATTCCAATAGCCTGCCGTAATATCATCAGTAGTTGCCACAACAGCATTTGCCTTCCCAAAATTGTGCGCACCTACACCAATATACATAAAATCATTACTATATTTTGGAGGCTCAGCTACAAGCATGAGTGGTAGACAGATAAATATAGACAGTGTGTAAAAAAGTTTATTTCTAATAAGCATCATGTATTTAACGATTCATTTTTATTGGAATTGTACCAAGCAGACCAAGGCAAGGTAAATTTACCTAATTTATCCTAATATTTAGATAATATTTCTACCTTTTTAGTTGCAATTGTATGCTTTTATTAACAAAATCAAAAATTAGCTTTCATAATTCACATTAAACATCTTTCAAGTTGTATTTTTGCACAAATTGAAATGAATTATGTTGAATTTCGTAGAAGAATTACGTTGGCGAGGTATGCTGCATGACATCATGCCAGAAACAGAAGAGTTATTAAACAAAGGCATGGTGAAAGGTTATATCGGATTTGATCCAACCGCTGATTCATTAGGCATCGGAAATATGGTGCAAGTGATGACCTTATTACACTTCCAACGTTGTGGCCACAAACCTATTGCTTTAGTTGGTGGAGCCACAGGAATGGTAGGCGATCCAAGTGGTAAAAGTGTGGAACGAAACATGCTTTCCGAAGAGCAATTGAACTATAATTTATCATGCCAGAAAAAACAATTAGAAAAGTTTTTAGATTTTAATTGCGGCGAAAATTCAGCTGAAATCGTTAATAATTACGAATGGTTTAAGAATTTTACATTCTTGGATTTTATTCGTGAAACGGGTAAACACATCACCGTAAATTATATGATGAGCAAAGATTCTGTCAAGAATAGATTGGAAAATGGAATGACATTTACCGAGTTTTGCTACCAGCTGATTCAAGGATATGATTTCTATTATTTATGGAAAAACAAGGGTATAAAATTACAACTTGGCGGCAGCGACCAATGGGGAAATATTGTTACCGGAACAGAACTGATTCGCAAAATGACAAATGGAGAAGGCGATGCATATGCGTTAACAACTCAGTTGATTAAAAAAGCTGATGGCACTAAATTTGGCAAAAGCGAAAGCGGTAATATTTGGTTAGATGCTAAAAAGACATCACCCTATAAGTTTTATCAGTTTTGGTTAAATGCGAGTGACGAAGATGTAAAAAATTGGATTCGCGTTTTTTCTATGAAAGGAAAAGAAGAATTGGAAGAACTTGTAAAACAACAAATAGAAGCGCCACATTTGCGCATTTTACAAAAAACATTAGCAGAAGAAATTACTACTCGCGTTCACAGTAAAGCGGATTTTGAACAAGCCGTCAAATCATCTGAAATCCTATTCGGTAAAGCTACTGCTGAACATTTAGCGCAACTTTCTGACGAACAAATTCTCGATATTTTTGATGGTGTTCCCAACTATACAATTGAAAAAAATAAAATTACAGCAGGCGTAAATATCTTGGAATTGTTAGCTCAAGAAACGTCAATTTTACCTTCAAAAGGCGAAGCAAGAAAATTGCTTGCTGCAAATGGTATTGCTATTAATTTAGAAAAATATGCTGATGTAAACGGTATCATTGATAGTACACATTTAATTAATGGAAAATACATTGTTGCTAAAAAAGGTAAAAAAGAGTTTAGCTTAATTATTGCAGCATAAATTATTTCTTTGCAATTGTGACATAGTAATCAAAAATAGCTTCTGTCGCATATCTGCTATTATCTAAAATTGTCATGTTGCGCGATGTTAGATAGGTAAGGTATTCATAAATGTCTAATTGTACAGGGTGCAACATGTCGCCAGGAATCCATTGGAATATTTTTTTAAGAAAATGATATTTATGAGCATCTGTTGATATAATCAAAAAACCGTTTGGCTTTAATGCACGATATAAATTATCATAACATTTTTCAATATTATTTACATGGTTAATCGCATTTAAACAAAAGATGTAATCAAATTTTTCTGTATAATGCAATGCTTCCATAGATAATTGCTCAAATTGAACCCAAGGGAATTTCTCCTGCGATAATAAGTTATTATTTACATATTGCTGCATCAATGAGTCAGCCGCAATAACATGATTGCCTTTAAGATTCATGAAGATGCCGGCAGGCCCACAGCCAATATCTAAGATGCTGGCGTGCTCTGGTAATTCTACATACTTTTCTATGTCAAACAAGAACTTGCTCCAGTAATTACATTTCCACTCTAAGTATTGATTTCTGTCTTTGTTTTTTAGATAGTTTTTCCACCACTTTAATTCAAGATTTTGTGCTAATTTCCATTTGGCAGAAGTGTTTGTTGTCAAGGATATAGGTTTATACAAATTTATAATTTATAACCGACAGTTACTACTACCAAAGGATTTTTTGTGCTAAGTGTAGCTGCTGGCACTGGATTCCAAGCTGTTGTATTGAGCTGATATGGCACATACATTTCTTTGAAATTGGTTTGCATGTAAGCAAGGTCGGCAAAGAAATGTTTGCCACGATAACCAATACCAGCAGAAAAAGTAAGCACATCAGTTGATAGATTGCTTGGTGCTGCACTTTTCTTAAATGGTGAAGTGCGATACTGCACGCCACCTCGTATGCGAACAGGATCGTATTTAAATTCTACACCTGCTTTTATTGTATGAAATAGAGTGTATTTGTTGTCAATGTTGGCATTCACAAAGCGCTCATATTGATTAGCACTGGCATCACTAAATTTGAATTTCGAATTGCCAGCATCACTGAGCTCATATTCCATCGAAACAAAACCATATTTGTGAATATAGCCAGCACCAGTTGTTAATTTCCAAGGTTGAACATATTTGTATTTAGAGGCGCCTTCAGGCGATTCACCTGTATATATCACAGATTGATTCGCATAATCAACTTCCATTTGCGTTAGAAATGCATCTTTCATAAATATTATACTTGGTGTTTGTATGGCTAAGGATAATCTCAGATTTGGTATGGGCGAGCCAATAATACCAACTTTTAGATTAAAGCCGACGCCACGTGTTTTTAAATAGCTAGCATTTAAAAATGAATTTAGATTGTATGCCGAATCATTTACATCTTTTTCTTCTAATCGTATGCGCTCTGTATAGCTTATAAAAGGAATGCCAATCGACGCGCCAAGCATTAATTTATCTTTATACATGTTAGCAATACCCAGCGCTAGCTCATCCATGCCACCAGTTTTTTGAATGTTGTAAGTTTGCTGCATGTGGCCATTGTTTGTAGCTGTATAAGTATTGCCCAAACTATCTATTGTGATTAATCCTAATCGATAGGCTATGCTAGCATCGAAAGGATATTTGTCTGCTGCGTCAGTAGAATCTGTGATGTAATCTCTGTCGTTTAATTTTTCGTAGTATGCATTCAGTAAACTATTTTTATCGTTATAGCCACTAAAAGTAAAATCATTATTATAATTGGCTAATCTATTGATTGCAAATCCAAATTTTAATCCATTCCATTTGCTGGCATTGGATTTGTTACTGTTTCGACCTGCAATCACAATACCTAGATTGCTCAGTTGAAATTTTACTTTATCGTCTTTTGTGATCGTATTTAAAAAAGTAGATTTTGATTTTGCAATCGAAATAGCTGGCGTTATAGTAAACTCAGTTGCGCTAAATTTCGCAATGCCCGCAGGATTGGTGCCAAGTGCACTAATTTCTGCACCGATGGTGCCCATCGTATTGCCTACTGCAATATTTCTTGCTGTACCTTGCAACGATGGAGTGCTGTAACGTAGCGCATCAATATCAGTTTGAGCGTTTGCAATAGCTATAAGCATTATTTGCAAGTAAAATAAAATAACTTGTTTGCGCATTTCAGAAATTTATACATTATTTTGAACGTGTGCCAATTTTAATACCACTATTTCCGTCGTTGGTATTTATTTTTTCGCGTTCATAGCTATTGTTGTTGTAGGAGGGTGTATTATTCCAAGAATTATTAGAATGATTATTTGGCTGTGCATATTTATACACATTCTCATTCGGTGTATTCGTCGATGGATTCGATTGCTTAGTATTCCAGTTAGTCGTTTTTGTTACTTGTTGTGTGTTTGTATTGCTTGAATTGTCATTAAATCCACCTTTGCCATTGTTCGTGTTTGATGGATAATTATTATATTGGTTGTAATTGCCATTTCCTGATTGAACATTACCTGTGTTGTTGTATCCACCAGTTCTAGGTGTGTTTACAACATTTCTTTTGTTATAATAATTCTCATTATTGCCATAATGGTGATAATATGAATTATTATAAATAGCATTCGAACAATAAGGCGAAAATCCGTACCAGTTGTTGTTCCAAGAATTCCAACCAAAGTTGTTCCAAGCATTCCAAGGATTATTATAGCCTGTATTGTACCAACTGCTATATCCAAATCCAGGTTGTATAATTATAATTTGTGTCGAATTAAATGGATTGTAAAAATTAGCATAACTATGATACCAACTTGGCGTAAAGGAATAATTGTCCCAATTATTCCAACCGAAGTTGTTATTGTATGAATTCCAAGGATTGTAGTAGTTGTTATTCCAATTGTTCCAGCCATAATTAAATTGGAAAGATGGATTGTGGAATCTTCTAATTCTGTCTGTATAGCTGTAATTCCAGTCACTGTCATAGCCATCATTATAATCAGTGTAATTGTCACTATAATTATCAGCAATGAAATTTTTATCAGCAATTCGAGTTGTAGTCTGCTCGCTTTCAGTATAAGGTTGGCTAATTTCAGCTGTATTCTTTTTCTCAGATTGTTCTGTAGGTTCTGTATATGTTTTTTTTGCTTTGCTTTGTTTTGGCCTCGGATTGTCATATACATCATCTTGAGCTAATGATATATTAGCAGGCAAAATAAATATGGCAAGCGTCATAAAAACTACTATATTTTTCATCGCATACATTTTTAATCTTTTAGAAATCTAAAATCTCGTACTTTTATAAACCAAAATTACACATAAACGGTTTCAAAAAACATACCAAATTATGTTAATTAACATCTAATTCAACAATATGAGCAAAGAAATTACCAGTAGAGCAGAAAATTATTCAGAATGGTATAATGATTTAGTATTAAAAGGTGGCCTGGCAGATTATTCCGCTGTGCGTGGATGTATGGTAATCAAGCCTTATGGATTTACACTTTGGGAAAATATGCGAGATGTATTGGACAAGATGTTTAAAGAAACAGGTCATGTGAATGCCTATTTCCCATTGTTTGTTCCAAAAAGTTTATTTGAAGCGGAAGAAAAAAATGCAGAAGGATTTGCAAAAGAATGTGCTGTAGTTACGCACTATCGATTAAAAACAAATCCTGATGAACCAGGCAAACTAATGGTCGATCCAGAAGCTAAATTAGAAGAGGAATTAGTCGTTCGACCTACATCTGAAGCCATTATCTGGAACACCTACAAAAAGTGGATTCAATCTTATCGCGATTTACCAATTTTAGTTAACCAATGGGCAAATGTTGTGCGCTGGGAAATGCGCACTAGATTGTTTCTGCGTACAGCAGAGTTCTTGTGGCAAGAAGGTCATACTGCTCATGCTACAAAAGCAGAAGCGGTGGCCGAAACCATACAAATGATAAATGTATATGCAGATTTTGCAGAGAATTATATGGCATTGCCAGTCATCAAAGGTGTAAAATCAGAAAGTGAAAGATTTGCAGGCGCCGAAGATACTTACACCATTGAGGCCATGATGCAAGATGGAAAAGCATTGCAGTCGGGCACATCTCATTTCTTAGGACAAAATTTTGCGAAAGCATTCGATGTTACCTATGTCAACAAAGACAACCAGCCTGAATATGTTTGGGCTACTTCTTGGGGCGTTTCTACAAGATTAATTGGTGCATTAATAATGGCACACGCTGATGATGATGGCTTAGTAATGCCTCCGCGAATTGCACCTCATCAAGTGGTAATAATTCCATTTTTGTCTAAAAATGAAGAGGAAACACAGCGCATGATTACTACAGCAAATGAACTAAAAAGTGACTTGCAAAAGTTAGGAATAAGAGCGATTGTTGACAGTGACGAAACAAAACGTCCTGGTTTTAAATTTGCAGAATATGAACTAAAAGGAATTCCTATCCGAGTCGTTATTGGTCCTCGCGATTTAGCAAATGGAATGGTGGAAATTGCTCGCAGGGATACAAAAGAAAAATCATCTTATTCGGTTGAAAATTTACCTAAATCAATTGAACAATTATTGGATAACATTCAGCAAAATTTATTTGATAAAGCAAAAGCATTTAGAGACAGCAATATTACTAAAGTAGATGATTTTGCAACTTTTCAAAAATTACTCGATGAGCAACCAGGTTTTATATTGGCTCATTGGGACGGCACCGCTGAAACAGAAGAGAAAATTAAAGAATTGACCAAAGCAACAATACGCTGTATTCCATTAGACAATCCACAAGAAGATGGAAAATGTATATTAACAGGCAATCCAAGTAAACAAAGAGTTTTGTTTGCCAGAGCCTATTAATATTTTTTTGATGATACTATTTTCAGCAATAAAAATGCTGCAATTATGATAAAGAATTTAATATTAGAACTTCCTCCAGAAGTAGCATATGATGATATAATTTTTCATCAGTATATTAAAAATCATTTACAAATAAATGATGCACAAGAATACCATATTCGCATCTCTAAACGTTCTATTGATGCACGTTCGCGAAACATCAAAGTCAATATCAATGCTACAGTTTTTATAGATGAGCAACCTGATTCAATTGTGTCACCAATCCAATATAAGAATGTTACAAATGCAAAATCAGTAATTATAGTAGGAGCAGGGCCTGCCGGTTTGTTTGCCGCATTGCGATTGATAGAATTAGGTGTAAAACCAATAGTGATTGAAAGAGGAAAAGATGTACAAGATCGAAGACGTGATTTAGCCAATATCAATAAAAAAAATATAGTCAACGAAAATTCTAACTATTGTTTTGGCGAAGGTGGAGCAGGCACATATAGCGATGGGAAATTATATACACGCTCAAAAAAACGTGGTGATATAAATAGGATTTTAGAAATTATGGTGACGCATGGCGCGCAAGAAAATATCTTGTTCGAAGCGCATCCACATATTGGTACCAATAAATTACCAAAACTTATTCAAGCAATTAGAAATACCATTTTGGAATATGGTGGTGAAATACATTTTAACACCAAGGTAGTAGATTTTATTGTAAACAAGAATGAAATGAAAGGCGTTGTCGCCGTTCGTACAGACGCATTACAAACATTATCTACGACGCCAAATATAGAATATATAGGCATAGGCGTAATATTGGCAACAGGCCATTCTGCTCGAGATATTTTTGAATTGCTGCACCAAAAAAATATACATTTAGAATCCAAACCTTTTGCCTTAGGTGTACGCATCGAACATCAACAATCATTAATCAACCAAATACAATATCATGGTAATGATTGCACGATATTGCCTGCCGCAACATATAGCTTGGTTGAGCAAGTGAAAGTTGGAACAACGCAAAAAGCGGTGTTTTCTTTTTGTATGTGCCCTGGTGGTTTTATTGTGCCTTCAGCCACTCATCAAGAAGAAATTGTCGTGAACGGCATGTCGCCATCTAAGCGCGATTCTCCTTATTCCAATTCTGGAATGGTGGTCGCCATTAACGAATTAGATTGGAAAGATTTTAATCACTTGGGGCCTTTAGCAGCATTGGCATATCAAAAAAATATAGAACAGAAAGCGTGGCAGATTGCAGGTCGCACGCAAGCAGCACCAGCACAAAGAATGTTGGATTTTGTGAAAAATAAACCATCTAATGCTTTGTTGGATACTTCGTATCAGCCTGGATTAGTCAGTGTGGATATGCGTGATATTCTACCATCAACAATTGCATATTCTTTGCAAGAAGGCTTTACAAGTTTTGGAAAAAAAATGAAAGGATATCTTAGCAATGATGCACAAATTATTGGCGTCGAAAGTCGGACATCATCACCTGTTAAAATTCCACGCGACAAAGAATCATTAGAACATATCACGATTAAAAGATTGTTTCCATGTGCTGAAGGTGCAGGCTATGCCGGTGGCATTATGAGTGCAGCGATTGATGGTGAACGATGTGCTGAAAAATTAGTTGCTTTGTATGCAAGTTTATAGCGTGTTGCTTTGCTTGGATTTTTTGTTTTCTTCTTTTTCTATAATAAATTCTTCAACTTTGCTTCGATAAATATATTTTCTCTTGCTAAATGTCAATTAATAGTAGAAGAAATGAGATTTCGAGGAAATAATCAGTCATAAAGTACCAATTTATGGTGATATAACTTAATTTAGTAAAATGAAAAGATTACTTTTTTTAGTTGCCATCACTGCTTTCTTATTTTCCTGTAAAAAAGAAAGTGCAGAACGTCAACGCAATCAGATAACCAACGATCCTACGATTATTCAAGACCAGTATGGTCGCCAGCTTATTCTTCATGGTTTAAATACCGCTGCGAATGCGAAAGCAGATTCTTTGCGCAATCCATGGATTTCAGAAAGTGATGTGGAAAGAGAAGTAAATATTTTTGGCTTCAATGTAGTGAGATACTTAATATTTTGGGACGCTATAGAGCCACAAAAGGATTTTTTTGATGATGCTTATTTAGACAGAGTGGAAGAACGAGTAAATTGGTATTCATCACGTGGTATGTACGTGATGTTAGATATGCACCAAGATATGTATTCCATTATATTTGGTGGCGATGGTGCTCCGGCATGGGCTTGCCGTACCAATGGTGCAGCTCCAATAGAATTACCAGGTGGAACGCCTTGGTGGTTGAAAAATATCGACCCACAAGTAGTCAATTCTTGGATTAATTTTTGGGCTTATACTAATCATAAAGACTTACAAGACCATTACATTTTAGCATGGAAAAAAGTAATCGAACGATTCAAAAATAATCCATACGTAATTGGTTATGATTTGATGAATGAGCCTTGGGGCGGCGACTTAATAAAAGTATTTATAACAGGTGAGTTTGAGCGTTATCAATTAACAGCATTTTACAATCGCTTGATTCCAGCATTACGCGCAGCAGACCCAGATAAGTATATGTTCTTCGAGCCAACACCTGCGCCAGTTACTTTTGGTATGCCTTCTAATTTGCGTAAGATCAGTGATACTAGAAGCTCATCCAGAACTGTATATGCTCCACATTGTTATCCTTTCGATACACACGAAGGCACAGGCTATACAGCGGCTTCAAAAAGCCAGTTGATAGATTTTGAAAGAGAGCGAAAGAAAGAATCACAACTACATGGTAATGTACCAGTGCTAATCGGCGAGTTTGGCTTGACGCCACATCAAGCTGGGTTTGATGAATATCTTAAAGATTTTCATAAAATGTCAGACAGAAACCAATGGCATTGGATGTATTATAGTAATGATAGAGGTGGCTGGTCGCCTTTGAACGCTGATGGTTCAGAAACTTTAATCGGACCATGGTTAGTACGTACCTATCCAAAAGCAACAGCAGGGAAAATTAAGTCCTTCAGCTTCGATACAGATACTAAAATTTTTGAAATGACATTTGTTGCCAATGCTGCTATTGGAGAGCCAACAGAAATATTTATGCCGAATAGGCATTATCCATCTGGATACGATTTGGAAGTGAATGTCACTACTAATTATACACAAAATTTTAATTCAGCAAAACAAGTTTTATCATTCTCCACAACTGAGAACGACAAAGAAATTAGCATTAAAATTGCTCCTAAATAAGCGCACTTTTTTTGTTAAAATTTAGTGAAACCTATTTGTCATATTTGAAGAAATTATGTATATTTACTACTTTTGAAAAAAAAGTATAGATAAGTGTACGCCATAAAATCATATTTCCTTACATTATATACCAATTGGAGTGCTGAACTTAAAAATGCAAAGTTCAGAAATCAATTTATTATCACGATGCTGTCGTATGTTTTTTTATTTAAATATTGCAGAATTGTAATGACAATATTTGAAAGTAGAAAAGGCGTTCAAATAAATGATAAATTCCTAGCTTTATTGCCACCAATAGACTCCTCAAATACTATTTTCATTCTTACGTATTCCGTATTAGCATTATTTATATTGACAAATATTACTAATCCAATAAAGTTCGCCAAAGCAATGCAAGCTTATACTTTATTGATGATTATGCGTACAATTACTATTTATTTAGTGCCTTTAGAACCTCCAGTAGGTATGATTATTCTAAAAGATACCATTTCAAACTTTTTTATGAGTGGCGAGAGCGGAAAGTATATCGTCAAAGATTTATTTTTCTCTGGTCACGTGTCAACGGCAATGCTATTTTTTATTATCACTGAAAATAAAATTATCAAACGTATTTTATTAGGCTTAAGTATTTGTATTGCAACTTTAATATTGTTTCAACATGTACACTATTTGATAGATGTCGTTGCAGCACCCTTCTTTTCTTTATTGGCATATACTATTGTAATGTTGGTACATAAAGAAAGTCCAATGCTGATTTTATTTCCAAATCGATATACAAAGAATAATTAATTCATTGCTTTTTTGAAGAAATATTCAATTAAAACGATACACTCCGTATCTTTACTACATGTCATCAGATAAAATAGTATATCCAACATTTGAAGAATTATCAAAAGCAGAAAAAACTGTCGATTCTGTTTTGTTTAAACATGTAGATTATGTAGCAGGCATCGCGCCATTTTTGCGAGGACCATATTCTTCTATGTATGTCAACCAACCATGGACAATACGCCAATATGCAGGATTTTCAACAGCAGAAGCATCGAATGCATTTTATAAACGAAATTTAGCGCAAGGTCAAAAAGGCTTGTCCGTCGCATTCGATTTAGCAACACATAGAGGTTATGACAGCGACCATGAACGAGTGCATGGCGATGTAGGCAAAGCAGGCGTAGCCATCGATTCTGTAGAAGACATGAAAATATTGTTTGATGGTATTCCATTAGATAAAATTTCAGTGTCTATGACAATGAATGGTGCTGTGTTGCCAATTTTAGCATTTTATATTGTGGCCGCCGAAGAACAAGGTGTATCACAACATTTATTGAGTGGTACGATACAAAATGACATTTTAAAAGAGTTTATGGTGCGTAATACTTACATTTATCCGCCACAAGCCTCCATGAGAATTATCTCTGATATTTTTGAATACACCAGCAAGAATATGCCAAAGTTTAATTCGATTTCTATCAGTGGTTACCACATGCAAGAAGCAGGTGCAACACCAGAAATTGAATTGGCATACACATTAGCAGATGGCTTAGAATATTTACGTACGGGCATTGCAGCAGGTTTGAATATAGATGATTTCGCACCACGACTTTCTTTCTTTTGGGCAATTGGCATGCAACATTTTAAAGAAATTGCCAAGATGAGAGCAGCACGTATGTTGTGGGCAAAAATTGTATCGCAATTTAATCCAGCATCCGAAAAAAGTCTGGCGCTTCGTACACATTGTCAAACTTCTGGTTGGAGTTTAACAGAGCAAGATGCTTTCAATAATGTAGCACGTACTTGTATTGAAGCAATGGCTGCTGCACTTGGTGGCACACAATCACTTCATACGAATGCATTAGATGAGGCGATTGCTTTGCCAACGGATTTCTCTGCAAAAATTGCTAGAGATACACAAATTTATATACAAAAAGAAACAGAAATTTGTAGAACAGTTGATCCTTGGGCAGGTGCTGAATATGTTGAACAATTAACAGAAGAACTGGCACAAAAAGCTTGGAAATTAATCGAAGAAGTGGAAAGTTATGGTGGCATGACAAAAGCAATCGAAGCAGGAATTCCTAAAATGCGCATCGAAGAAGCAGCCGCTCAAAAACAAGCACTCATCGATAGTGGAAAAGATGCCATTATTGGTGTTAATGTATTTAAAACTGATGATGAACAAGCAATTGATATATTAGATATTGACAATGCAGAAGTTCGCGAAAAACAAATTGCGCGCTTGAAAAGTATTAAGTCTAATCGAAACAATATAGCAGTACAAAAAATATTACAACAGCTTACGGAAGCAGCAATAAATAATAATAATAATTTAGTTGCACTATGTGTTGAGGCAGCGCGTTGCAGAGCCACACTCGGCGAAATCTCGTCGGCATTAGAAAGTGTGTATGGACGATACAAAGCAACCATAAGAAGTATTGCAGGTGTCTATTCTGCTGAAATAAATATGAATGAAGATTTTCAATTAGCTCGTCAGCTAAGCGACGAATTTGCAAAGGAAAAAGGCCGCCGACCTCGTATATTAGTCGCTAAAATTGGTCAAGATGGACACGATAGAGGTGCCAAAATTATAGCAACTGCATTTGCTGATATAGGCTTTGATGTGGACATAGGACCGCTTTTTCAAACACCACAAGAAGCCGCAATGCAAGCCGCGGAAAATGATGTGCATATTGTTGGCGTTTCATCATTAGCAGCAGGACACAAAACATTAATTCCACAATTGATAGCAGAATTAAAAAAAATAAATCGTGCTGATATATTAGTAGCTTGCGGTGGCGTTATTCCAAAACAAGATTATGACTTTCTTTATCAAGCAGGTGTAGTAGGTATTTTCGGACCAGGCACGGTCATCGCAAAAGCAGCATTACACATCTTAGAAAAGTTGAAGTAAATCTATTTTACTAACAAGATTTAATGATTTCTAACTTATTATAGAGCAAATACAAATTAACTGCTATTTTTTATTTATTTTGCACCTTTATTTATATACATTCAGATGAATAAACTGTCTTTGCGCTTTAGTATATTTTGTATTCTTTTAATAGGATTGTTGAATGTGTTGCAGGCGCAGTCTAATAAATATAAAGACATTATCAAAATTGATGGCATCAAGAACACAAAATACTTGGCTACTGTATCTGGTATTGCTGATGTGGAATTATTTAAACCAGCTTCTTTCAGCTTCGGAATGAGCTTTAGTGGCAGCATTCGTTTATTGTATAAACCAAAATTAAATCAAGCAAAAAGTGTGTATAGTGCTCGAGTAATAGAGCGCGAAATATTTATTAAACCAACATTAGGTTATATTTATAGAAAAAGATACAATACAGCATTGTTTTTTATTCCAGAAATCGCATATCGTCATACTTTCAATAATGGGATTTTTGTGGAGGTTAATTTTGATGCAGGTTACATGTTTACCAAGTCAAATGCGCCTACCTATGAACGGCAAGATGATGGCACATTTAAAAAAGTTTTTTTCGGCTATCACAATGTAATTCTAGGTGGCAAGCTGAATGCAGGGTATGATTTTTCTAAAAAAATGAAAACACCATTAGCCATTAATTTTGGCACAGGCTTGTGGTATCATTATCCTTCAAATGAACAATGGACAAGACGTATTTTTGTAGAAGCTGGTTTGTCGTACGTATTTAGAAGAAACAAAGAATAAGAACATGAAATTTAATCAATTTAATATCATTTATTTTTTTGTTGCAATTTGCTTATTGACGGCATGCTCTACATCTCCAAAAGTTCCAGCAGATCAATTGGATAATTATTACTTCGTAAAAGTAGGTGATATTGCATTGCCTGTTCGAGTTTGTGGAAATATCAATGCGGATATTGCTATTGTATATGTACACGGCGGACCTGGCGGTTCTGCTCAAGGTGAACGTGCTAATAAATATTGGGAAGAAATTGAAAAATATTATAAAGTCATTTATTACGACCAACGAGGTTCTGGTATTACGCAAGGAAATGCACACGCAGAAGATATGACGATAGAGCAGTTTAGCGAAGATTTAGACAATATTGTAGATTTCACAAAACAAGTGGCAAAAGCTAATACCGTTTTTATTCACGGCGCAAGTTGGGGTGGAGGCTTAGCAACCTATTATTTACTTGACACTACACATCAACACAAAATTAATGGCGCCATTATCGAAGCACCTGCATACGATATAAAAAATGGTGCTGCTTTGTCTGTACAATGGATGTTGCATAAAGCCGATTCCATGATTGCACTCGGAAATAACTTGGCATATTGGAATAATTGTAAAGATTTTTATCATGCACAAACTGCATTATCGTACAAGCAATTTAAACAACACCAATCTTACTTGACTCAAGTATTCGGTATCGTTTCCAATAGTATTAATTTACAAGTGAGAGATATTAGCGTTCCGCAATTCGAAATAGGTTTGTCGTATGCAAATGCAGAATTTGCACCATCAAAATTAACGTATGAAGGACAATCTATTTTTACACATCTAGATTTGACACCAAAATTAAATCAGATTAAAACACCAATACTATTAATTTGGGGCGCAAAAGATGGACTATTGCCAAAAGACAATCTGGCTCAGAAATATGCACTAAATATTGGCAGCACAGATTTTACTTACGATGCAACAAAATATCTTTTATCTGCACACTTGCCTCATTTTGAAGAATGGCAGCAATGCAACGTTGACGTAAAAACTTTCGTCGAAGCTCATAAATAATACACTATACTGTAGAAATGGTATAATTATTGCATTTCTTATCTCGATTAATATTCATTTTTATGAAAAAATATTTCTATCTATTCTTGCTTGCTACATGTTCATTGTTGGCCGTGTCGTGTTCTGTAAATCCAGTTTCTGGCAAAAAGCAATTAAGCTTTATGTCTGAGTCGCAAGAACTTGCCATAGGCAAAGAAAATGATCCAGCAGTAATTGCACAATTTGGCTTGTATCCGAATGATACCATTCAGCAATTTATCAAAGAAAAAGGCAATCAAATGGCAGCAAAATCGCATAGACCAACTTTACCATTTGAATTTAGAGTTTTAGATTCTGATGTCATTAATGCATTTGCAGTACCTGGCGGATATGTTTATTTTACACGCGGAATCTTAGCACATTTTAATAATGAAGCACAATTTGCAGGCGTTTTAGGACACGAAATTGGTCACATCACCGCTAGGCATTCGTCGCAACAATACACCAAACAAATGCTGACGCAAATTGCATTTATGGGTGGCATGTTGTTGTCAGAAAAATTTAGAAATATATCAGAGCAAGCCATGCAAGGTATGCAATTGTTGTTCTTGAAGTTCTCGAGAGATGACGAATCAGAATCTGATGTTTTAGGCGTAAAATATTCAAGCGCTATCGGCTATGATGCAAAAGAAATGGCCGACTTTTTTAAGACATTACAACGCGTTACAGAAAAAGATGGTGCGCGTTTGCCAGAGTTTATGTCCACACATCCAGATCCAGGAAATAGATATAATGATGTGATGAAATTAGCAACAGAATATCAAACCACCAATAATCTTTCAGGCTTAAAAATAAATAGAGATGCTTATTTAAAGATGATTGATGGTATTGTTTATGGGCCAGATCCTCGTCAAGGATACTTAGATAAATCAAACTCCATTTTCTACCAGCCTGAAATGAAATTTGAATATCCAATTCCGCGCGATTGGCAATTTCAAAACTCGCCGCAAGCCGTGCAGGCTGCGCCAAAAGAAGGTGATGCTGCTTTAATATTAATGCTTTCTTCTCAAAATAATTTCCAAGATGCAAGTGCTGAAATGTTGGAAGCTTACAATTTAAAATTGGTCGCTAATCCGATAAGCAGTAAAATTAATAACATAGATGCTTATACTTTTATTGCTGAGCAAAAACAAGAAAGTAACCAGTATTACGGACAGCAACAGCCAACGCAACAAACACAAAATACAGATGAGAATTTATTAGTGCATACCACACTTTATCGCTATGATGGAAATATTTATATACTACATGGCATGTGTGCTAAAAAAGATTATGCAAAATATAAAAATACTTTCACCTATTCGATGAATGGCTTTAAAGCATTAACAGACCCTAAGCGCATCAATGTTGTTCCTGAAAGAATACATATAGTTACGCTTAAGAATGATGCCACTTTAAAAGAAGTGATGATAGCAAATAAAATACCTGCTGACAGATTTGAAGAAGTAGCTATTTTGAACGGTATGCAACAAAATACGATTGTGAAGAAAGGGACATTGGTAAAAATGCTAGAGAAGAAATTGTAATGCAATTAGATGATAAAAAAAAGAGCCAAAATTTTGGCTCTTTTTTTATGGAATAATTCTGAATTTATTTCAATAACAAATTATATGTATCAAAGCCACTATTTAAAGTAATTGGCGTGCCACTGCCGTCCAAGTTTCCAACTCTTATTCTTCCTCCACCATTAGTCTCAGACCAATATATTTTTTTAGAAACAAAATCAATAGCCAAACCGTCTGACCTATCTACACCATGAGTAGTGTTATTGAATAATATTTTTATATTTCCTGAGCCGTCTAAATTAGCTGATGCAACTACATCTGCAAATTCGTCAGTCCAATATATTTTATTATTTTCTACATCTAGTTCAATACTAGATGGAGCTTCTAAAGTATCATTTTTATTGCTATATAAAACGGTAGGCGTGCCGCTTCCATCTATGTTGCCTATGAATATTTCATCAAAATTTGCAAAATATATTTTTCCATTTTTATCATCTACTTTTACAGAATAGCCATCGGCATCATCATAACCTACAAACATTTGAGTTGGTGTGCCACCAGATGCACTAATACTATACATTTTATCATCACCTCTATTAGTCCAATAAATTCTATTTGTACTGGAAGAATAGGCAATTCCTGCTGGTCTGTCTGCATTTGCGCCATCATACAGAATCGTAGCTATACCATTAGTATTAATTTTATAGATAGGTCCGTTTGTTTGTTCATTTGTGGCATATATTTCACCTGTGTTCGTGTTTAATGCCAAACCGAGTAATGAACCTCTATTTAACCCAGATGCTATACCTTTAGAAAAATTTGAAATGGCATTTCCATTTTTTAAGTCTATTTTCCCGATTATAGAGTCACTATATACTGTGTAAAATAAGCTTGATGCAGCTGTTGGTTCTTTGTTTTCTTTTTTACAAGAAAAAATTGTTGTTGCGATGGCAATTATGCCAATTAATACATGTTTTTTTTTCATAACTTTTTTGATTTATGAATTAAGATAATACATAGATATGAATTTGTCAATAAAAATAATCCTATTTTTGCCTAATTATGAAGTACAAATCCTTACAAGAATGTATTGATGATTTAGATAAATCAGGTCAATTGATTCGCATAACAGAAGAAGTAGATCCGTATTTAGAGGCGGCGGCGATACATTTGCGAATACATGAAGCGAAAGGTAAGGCCATTTTATTTGAAAAAATAAAAGGAAGTAAATATCGTGCAGTTTCTAACTTATTTGGCACTACAACACGCAGTGAATTTATTTTTAGAGAAACCTTGCCAGCAGTAAAAAAAATGATTGCATTAAAATCAGATCCAATGCAGGCATTAAAAAATCCAATCCGAAATATTGGAGTTGCATTGGCAGCTTGGAAAGCATTACCCAAAAAAGTTTCATCACATTCATTTGAAAAAATAAAAATATCAGATTTACCTCAGATTCATTGCTGGGAAAAAGATGGCGGAGCTTTTGTGACCTTACCAATTGTGTACACAGAAGATGCCGACAAACCAGGTGCTATGCATTCAAATCTTGGCATGTACCGTATTCAATTGAGTGGAAATGATTATGTGCAAGACAAAGAAATTGGTTTACATTATCAGCTACATCGAGGCATTGGCGTGCACCAAACAAAATGGAATAAGAAAGGAATGCCGATGAAAGTATCTGTGTTTATTGGTGGTCCTCCCTCGCATTCATTTGCTGCAGTGATGCCATTGCCAGAAGGTCTGTCTGAATTGACATTTGCAGGTGCATTGGGTGGCAGACGATTTAGATACATGTATGATGAAGAAGGATATTGTTTAAGCACCGATGCCGATTTTGTCATTACTGGCGAGGTATATCCTAATGAAAATAAAGCAGAAGGTCCTTTTGGCGACCACTTAGGTTACTACTCATTAAAGCATGATTTTCCATTAATGCGCGTAAAAAATGTGTACGCTAAAAAAAATGCGATTTGGAGTTTTACTGTTGTTGGCAGACCACCACAAGAAGACACTGCATTTGGAAATATGATACATGAAATGACAGGTACAGCCATCAGCAAAGAAATTCCTGGCTTACACGAAGTGCATGCCGTAGATGCAGCAGGCGTGCATCCATTATTATTGGCGATTGGAAGCGAACGATACACACCTTATTACAAAGAAAAAAGACCACAAGAAATACTCACGATAGCCAATCATATTTTAGGAACAGGTCAATTGTCATTAGCGAAGTTTTTATTTATTTGTGATAAAAATGATAATGAGACATTATCGACGCATGATGAAGAAAAATATTTTCATCATATTCTTGAACGCATAGATTTATCGCGCGATATTCATTTCCAAACAAAAACAAGCATCGATACATTAGATTATAGTGGTGATGGCTTAAATACTGGAAGTAAAGTGATTATTGCTGCATGTGGCGATAAAAAAAGAGATCTATTAGATAAGTTGCCGACTGATTTTTCCATGCCATCTGCTTTCAAAAATAGGAGAATGGCAACGAATGGAATATTAGCATTAGAAATGTCGAATGCACAATGGTCGATGCTTAATAGCAATGATATAGCTGATTTGAATAAAATGTGGTCTTTGCATAAAGCATATTTCGAAAAAATTCCATTGTTGATTATTTGCGATGACGCTGATTTTGTTACAGCTAATTTTAGTAATTTCCTTTGGGTGACATTTACACGTAGCAATCCTTCTCATGATATATATGGCATCAATGAGCGATTTGAAAATAAGCATTGGTGTTGTGATACTTTAATTATCGATGCACGCATCAAGCCACATCATGCACCAGTATTAGAAAAAAATGCTGCGGTAGAAAAACGTGTCGATGAAATATTGTCGAATGGTAAGTTTTAAAATTTCACAATTTTTTCGCTCACTACTTCATCATCTTGTTTTATTGTAATGATATATTCGCCACTAGGTAATCCTTGTAGATTGTTGATTTCAATTCTATTATTGCCGAGATTACTTTTGCCAGTCCAAATAGTTTCAACAATAAGTTGTCCTATAATATTTTGTATAGCAATAGCTGTTGTTTTAATTGCTTTTGCATCAAATTCCACGACGATTGCATTGTTAAATGGATTTGGATAAATTTTCAAATCACTAACGGAAGTGTTATTGCGAACACCAGATATAATGGCTGTTGAATCTTGTTTTAATATGCGGAATTTATCGTACAATTCACCATTTTCTTTGTAATAGAAGCAAGTCATTTGATTTCCTTTGACTTCTAATATCATACTGCCAACGCCACCATCTGCAGCATATTTTTTATACATGGCAGGATGCATTTTTCCATTTTCTGGCTCTGATTTTCCACTGTTTCCGATAACGCCGTAAACGGTACCTTTGTCTTTGTTAGCACCATACGTGTATTTCAAATAAGTACGATTGCTATCCGGATTTCCTGAGGTGCTATCGATTAGCATGGTACTTCTATTAAAGGTATGAGAAAGACCATAATGTTTATTAATCAAATAAGAACGCTCATAGACGTGGCTGTGTCCGCATAAAATTAAATCAACACCATATTGCTCTAAAATTGGAATTACTTTATCGCGCATGCTGCCCATAAATACTTCCCAAAAATCATCAGAATCGTGTGAGCCTTTAGAATAGGGTGGTTGATGCCAATAAGCAACTTTAAATTTTTTATCAGAAGATTTTAAATCGTTAATCAACCAATTTTTAAAAGCAATAGCAGATGCATGCAAATCCCATAAAACAAAAACGCGATACAATTCTGAATTGAGTGCTAAGAAATGTGTATTTCCATAATCATAAGAATAATAAGCTTCCATGCCTGAAGGAACGCCGCCCATTTCAGCATTTTTAAACACTTCGACCATGTCATAATACGGTCCTTTGTGCGTGATAGGGTCGTCGGCACCATTGACACTATTGTAATCGTGATTGCCTGGAATTGGATAGAATGGCAAGAACCGAAAAATAGAATCGTAGCCATAGTAGGTATCAAATACTTTTGCTTGATATTGTGCATCAGTGCCATCATTATAGGCATTGTCGCCGAGCCAAAGCCAGCCAGTTACATTGTTGCTTTGCAAATAATTTTCAAACCAACGACGCACTTTAATTTGCCCACTATTTCCACCACCAAAATCGCCAGTTACCCAAAATTTGAATTCAGAAGAATCGCCAGGATTGGGTGCTGTTATAAAGTGATGTTGATCGTTTTCGCCTGCTAATACAGTGGTGTTGTGGCCAACGCTGTAATAATATTTTGTTTTAGCTTGCAAGCCATTGATTTGTACAATATGATTTTTGGTAAGTGTATTATCTGTAACAGTATTCGTAAGTGATGTTGGCGAAGTGCCATATTTTACAATAGCTGTAGTAGAATCGCTGGTACGCCACATGATTTTTACACTATTGTTTGTCATGCTTTGTAAGTATGGTCCGCGTTGTAAGCTTTGTGAAATGGCAGAAAGAGTAAATAAAATACAGAATAGTAAAAGACTATTTTTCATTAGATTGGTTTTAATAAAGTTAAGAATATTAATTTTATTAACCTACGATAGAAAATGAAAATTGAGTGTTTATTTTTTGTCCACGATAATGCCAATGTCTGAAATTCCGTTTAAAGGGTCTTTGCGCATCAACTGTACAATTGTAAAAGTATAATCACCTTTTTGATAAAGTGGTAAGTTTGTTTTTAAAGGAATTGTTTGTGTAAAAAGGCTTCCAGAATTTTCGCCATAAGGTTTTCCATCGTTTTTAAACAATGGAATTTCATAACGGAAGCTTGTGTCAATCTGGTTTCCTTTAATGGACACTTTCAACCAGATATTACTAAATTCATAGTCATTAGAGTAACGAACGCTAATCGCATATTGATAGCTTTTATTTTCAGTATCGATATTGATGGGAAAAGATAAAGTGTCTGTGGCTTTCAACGCTTTCGTATCTACAGGCTCATATTTGTTATAGACATGTTTTTGTTCACATGCTGAAAGTATGAATAATACAATTAGGAAAATAAAAATGGATTGAGTCTTCATAAGATGAAATGTAAAGGTATGAAAAAATAATGCATAGTTATATTGTTCATTTTTATCATTCTATCATTTTTAAGAATGTTGCTTCGTCAATGATTTGAATACTAGATATTTTCTGTGCTTTTGCTAGTTTGCTTCCCGCTTTTTCGCCGGCAATTAAAAAGTCTAAGTTTGCAGAGACTGCACTCAAGTTTTTTCCACCATTTTTTTCTATCATTACCTTTATATCGTCGCGCGAATGTTGAGGAAACGTGCCCGTACAAAGAAATGTTTTGCCGCTTAATTTTTCTGAAGCTAATGTTGTTTCCGTTTTATAAATATTAACGCCTAAAGTTGAAAGCGTTTCAATTGTGTTTATATTTTCTGCATCGCCAAAAAATTGAAATAAGGATTGTGCTACTTTTGGGCCTATGTCTTCCAATTCCGTAAATTGCTCTTGTGTCCACGTTTGAAAATCACTGAGTTTTTCTACTTTTTTTGCCAATAGTTTTGCTGTGGTGCTTCCAATGTGCCGAATACCTAAGCCAACTATTAATCTGTGTAATTCATTATGTTTAGAAGCTTCAATGCCATCTTTTAAATTCTGAATGGACTTTTCTTTCCAGCCTTCTAGCTGTCTTACTTTATCATAGTCGATAGTGTAGATTGATGTGATGTTTTGTATAATATTATTTGCTACGAATGTGCGTACATTTTCTTCTCCAAATCCAAAAATATCCATCGCTTGTTTGGATACAAAATGTATAAGATGTTCTTCTAATTGTGCTGGACAATTCGTATTTATACACCGCCAAACACTTTCTTCCAGTGGCTTTACCAATGCATGCTGGCAGGAAGGACATGTAGTAGGAAATTGAATTTTTATTTCTGCGCCATTTCGTTTCTCAGGCACGCTGCCTACAATATATGGAATTACATCGCCGGCACGTTCTACAATTACCGTGTCATTGAGCATTATATTTTTGTCTAAAATAAAATCTTCATTGTGTAAAGAAATAGATGATATTTCGACGCCCATTAATTGCACAGGTTCGATTTTTGCAACAGGCGTAATGGCACCTGTTCTGCCAATTTGGAATTCCACATTTAATAGTTTTGAAAATGCTTGTTTCGCTTTGAATTTATAAGCCACAGCCCATTTTGGATGGTGTGATGTTTTTCCAATGAGTTGTTGTTGATGTATGCTGTTTACTTTTATCACCATGCCATCGATATCGAAATGGTAAGTGTCTCTTTTATTTTCCCAATATTTACAAAATGTTTCAACATCAAGAATAGAAGTAAATATTTTTTTTTCATGGAAAGGTGTCTTAAAGCCTAATTTTTCTAAGATTTCTAAGTTCTTATTGTGTGTTTGAAAAATATCTGTTATATCAATGCCAGCTGCATTTTCGGCATATCCAATTTGATAAATTATCGCGTCTAACTTGCGCGCTGCTACTTCACTACTGTCTTTTAAACGCAGGCTGCCTGCTGCTGTGTTGCGTGCATTTTTATACAAGTCCAATTCTTTTTTGTTTTCAGCACGTAATTGTTCGTTTTGTTTTTTACGATCTTCATTGAGCTTGTTCAACATGGCAAGTTCCAATAATACTTCACCTCTGACCTCGATTTTAGAAATACCATATTCAGAAAAATTTGCTTTTAATGGTATTGTTTTAATGGCTTTTGCGTTCAACGTGATTTCATCACCTGCCACGCCATTGCCACGTGTTGCAGCACGCACAAGCCTGTCATCTTGATAGATTAATGCAATACTGCTACCGTCAAATTTTGGTTCTGCAATATATTCGACTGCTGCTTGCTGAGTTAATGCTTTTTTTACTTGTGTGTCAAAGTCTTCTAAGTCTGTGATGTTGTACGAATTATTTAATGACATCATCGGTACTAAATGTTGTACAGTCGGGAAATCATTGTTCAATCCGTGTGCGATACGCTGTGTTGGCGAGTCTGGTGTCACTAAATTCGGAAAATTTTCTTCTAGTTCTTTCAGTTTTTTAAAAAGCCTATCGTAATCATAATCAGAAATTAAAGAATTTGATTTTACATAGTATTGATTGTCGTGAAAATTTATCACTGTTTTAATGTCATCGCAAAACTGCTCTGATTCTTGTTCTGTGACGAAATCATCTATTTTATTTAATAAAGATGCTGTTAATGATATTAGTGTGTCATTGCTATTAACATCAGAAAATAAATCGTTACTCATACAATTGAATCTATAGTTTTTGCTAAGGTAAAATCTTTTTCTGTAATCGTGTTTCCTGCATCGTGTGTTTGCAGCGATATTTTTACTTTGTTGTAAACATTGTATATTTCTGGATGATGATTTTGCTTTTCTGCTACGATAGCAATCTTAGTTAAAAATGCAAAAGCTGCAACAAAATCTTTAAAAATAAATTCTTTTTCGAGTTTATTATCCTTTGTATTCCAAGTCGTCATAAAATTATTTTATCTTGTATAAAGTTAAATGATAAATATGAATTGGAAACTGCGTTTTTTGTTATGGTTTGTAAATAATGTACAACCTATACGCGAGGTAGAAAATAAAGATATTGCCAAAGAGAGAAGAAATACGGGACTTGCATCAAATTTAGGCAAGTTGTTATTCGACAAAAAAATAAAAGTGTATAGCGTTGAAGATGCCGTTTTTAAAGGTGTTCCCGTTCGTATATACAGAAATTCAAAACAAGCAAATCAAAAAGTGATATTGTATTTTCATGGTGGTGGCTTTGTTTTTTATAACATAGAATCACATGATTATGTAACGCGTCGTTTATGTGCGATGAACGACTGCACCGTAATTTCTGTTGATTATAGATTAGCGCCAGAGTATTCATTTCCTGCTGCACATGAAGATGCTTACAAAGTCATTTCGTATGTGCATGAACATGCAGAAAAATTAATGATTGATAACAATAAAATTATTGTTGCCGGCGATAGTGCTGGTGGTAATTTAGCAGCATGTGCAGCCCATCATTTTAAGAAAAATAAAGAAATAAATATTGCAGCACAAGTGTTGATATATCCGTGGATTGATGGCAAAATTGCATCTGATTCAATCGAAAAATATCAAGAAGGTTATCTACTAACCAAGAAAGCAATGTATTGGTTTCAACAACAATATACGCCCAAATTGGAAGATCGTTTAAATCCTGATGTATCGCCAATTTATCACAAAGAATTTAAGCAATTGCCACCAGCTTTTGTGCTTACTGCTGAGTATGATCCTTTAAAAGATGAAGGGAAATTTTATGCAGATACATTGAAAAAAAATGGAAATATTGTAATCTATAAAGACTATAAACATTTAGTACATGGTTTTTTTAATTTACCTAAATTATCTGAAGAAAGTATGCAAGCATATTACGATATACAAGCTTTTTTGAGAAAAGTAGTCTAACTATTTTTTGTCGGTACTCAATACCATTTTCAATTTTAACTTAGCACCAATCGACATAATATCGACTAAATCTTGAATGCTCAAATTTTCTGCGACTCGCAATACTACTGTAGGATCAGGATTGTTTTCTAATGCAGCAGAAAGTGCATTTTCTATGCCTTCTGCAGGAATTTCTGTTGTATTAATGAAATAATGTTTGTCTGCTGTAACAGAAAGAGTAACAGGTTGTTTTGGTAGTTTCTCTGTGGTATTGGCTTTTGGCAACATCAATTTGATGACATTTGGATTTGCCATCGTAGAAATAATTAGGAAAAACAACATCAAAAAGAACATGATATCATTCATGGACGCCATTGCATCTTCATCGTGAAACGGTCTTCTTCTTTTTATATTCATGTTACTTTATTCATTGCAAACAATCGCATTATGATTGCTTGTTGTTAAAAAAATTATTTTACAGGCTTTTGTATGCCTCTTACAAATTCAAAAATTTGCTTTTGTAATTTCATAGAATAATTATCAATCTTGGTTAATAAGAAATGATAACCCATAAATGCGATGACGCCAACAACTAAACCTGCGGCCGAAGTAATCATTTTTTCATATAAACCAGCAGAGATTGTACCAATAGAAATGTCCGCCGATTGTGAGATATTATAAAAGATTTTGATTACACCTAAAATTGTACCAATAAAACCTAAACGTGGCGCAACACCTGATATCATACTTATCCAGCTCATGCGTTTTTCCATTTCATTAAGTTCAATATTCGATTGAATATCTAATGCTTTCTCAATATGGTCTATCGGTTTGCCTAATTGCGAAATACCAGCTTGTAACACGCTGCCTAAGGCAGATTTGTCAGCAGTGCATAAGGCATCAGCACCTTGCATATTGCCAGCATATAATTTGTCTAATACTTCGCGAACTAAGTTGTTGTTGATTTTTGAACGCTGACTGAAAAATAGATATCGTTCAATGATAAAAAATAAAGCGATAGCCAAAAATGCCACAAGAGGTATCATAATAACACCACCTTTTGTAAGTAGTCCTAATACAGATAACTCTTGTACTGGTGGAGCCGCTGCCGGCATAATAGCATTTGCTGTATCTACAACGGTGCTTGCTACTTGTGCAGCTTGCAATAAAATTCCCATATACTTCTAATATTTTAACAAAAATAAGATTTTACTATGAACGTTCAAATACAATATACTATTGTGTTGTGGATAACTGAAAATTTATTTTCTTTTACTATATTTATTTCTAAATATTAATGTATGTTTTCCAGGCTACAATATGTGATATTTATGATTTGTGTTTCATTTTCTTTCGCTGAAGCTCAAACAAATTCTATGCCTGAATATGATTTAAATAAAAATTATCCTGGCGCACTATATAAATTTTCTTTCGTTCAGCTGTCAGACATACATATTGGTGAAGGTTTTGGCGATTATGGTACTAGCGGTTATTTTAATGACACCATTCCAGCTGTCGATACAAGCGACCCTGCAAATGACTTGCGCGCTGCAATTCGCTGGATTAATGAAAATAAAACGAATAAGAACTTGAAATTTGTCGTCATTTCAGGAGATTTAACGGGAAGCGCCGAGAAATCAGAATTTCAAATGTGTAAAAATCTATTAAATACACTCGAAATTCCATACGTGCCTATTATTGGCAATCACGATATTTGGCCTTATGTTCGCTATCAAGACGAAGCGCCGTATGCTTGTGGCGATTCGGTAATGAATGAAATATTTGATGATGTTTACACACAAAATGCGAGTTTTTTTTCTAATTGGAATGATGGCTCTCGCCTTCAGAGAACTTACAATCCAGAAACTCAGAGAGAACATTATCTACAAAATTTTTCTTTTGAATACGATAATTTCATTTTCTATGGGTTGGATTTTAATCCACGTTATCATGTCAATAAAGCAGAGCCTGGCATTGGTCCGGAAGCACAACTAATGGATTGGAATGGTGGCACTTTTCAGTGGCTTAAAAATGAACTGACAAATAATCCAAGAAAAGGCAATAAGAACATTTGTTTTATCTCGCACCATCCAGCAACAGACAATATCTTGTTTATACTTTCCGGTTTTGTTTTTGATGCTAATGAATATATAAAAATGATGGATATGCTTGCTCCTTTTAAACAGCATTTAGGCTTGTGGATGGCTGGTCATATTCATATTGATTATAATTATCCTTTAGTCAATAATATCATGCCTGTTATTGGAATTGCTGCCAATAAAGATTTTGATTCGGCACATTTTAGAATTGTGAATGTATATGAAATTCCTACTACAACTGCTATTCGTACGAATGTAAATTCCTTAAAATTACAAGTGTTTCCCAATCCAAGTAATGGACTTTTCCATGTTAGTGGTATTGCATTATCTAATACAGCTACTATTCAAATATTTGATGTATTAGGTCAGTCAGTGTATTCTAAA
>JADKZZ010000108.1 GCA_020848475.1 Chitinophagales bacterium
AGGAAGAATATTCTTGTTTTTTTGAAAAAAGTACTTATTTTTGCGTTCCGAAACTGACCGATGGTGTAACGGTAGCACAGAAGTTTTTGGTGCTTTTAGTTGAGGTTCGAATCCTTGTCGGTCAACAAGTCCTGAATTTTTTCAGGACTTTTTTTTATAAAAAACAAGATTTATTTCTTCTTAAATACATACATCAAACTGGAATAATTTCCACTTTTTGATGCAGAAAGATTGGCAAAAAAGCCGTTTTTAAGTGCTTTCGCTATTGCCAAAAAGCGATTTGTTTTTAAATACCATTCGCTATGCAAGGCTATATAATAAGCATCAAAAGTTAATGGATATGTCGTAAGCATTTCAAATCCTAAGCGCTCCATGAGAACAACAATCGTAGCTGTATTAAAATGATACAAATGTCGAGGCACATCATAAGCCGACCAATATTTGCCATAATATTTCTTGTCTTCTGCATCATAATTTGGAACGCTAATCACCAAAACGCCATCATCGTTTAGTAATTGATGAAATGACTGTAAAGTATCATCTAACTGATGTATATGCTCTAAAACATGCCATAAGGTAATCACGGAATAAGATGCAGTAGGTAATTGTTGAAGTGTGTTTACTGGTTGTAATGCAATTGCATGTTGCTCCATTGCTTTTTGACGGCAGGCATCATCTTGTTCAATGCCGCTTATTTTTACAATTCCTTTTGTTTTGCAATATGCTAAAAAATCGCCTGTTGCTGCACCATAATCCAGCAATGCAACGTTTTTATTTTGATTCGATAAATGAGAAAAAATACGCTTCATTTTTTTGTTATACATATAATCTCTCACGACTCTATACAACTTATGAAAAAGTGTTGTAGCTGATGAATTATGTGAAACATACAAATCCGAATGATAATATCTACCAATTTCTGATTCGCTTGGGCGTGGATTTGTAAATACGAAACCACAATTATGACATTGCGCTATTTCAAAAATTTCTTGTGTAACATGATAGTCTTTTAGCGAATCAAATGCTTGTATTTTTTCGCTCAAACAACACGGACATTGCTGTAATTTTTCCAATTGTGCTTATTTAATTTTTACAATAATACCATGACCATTCAAGTTATGGATTCGAACGGCATCTTCGCGTTGCAAATATTCATTCACCAATAAAGTAATGCCTTTTGTTAATGGAAATCCATAATCGTTAAAAACAATAACGCCTCCAATCACCATTCGTGGCCACAGCCATGTTAGAATGTCTTTTGCAGAAATGTATGCGTCAACATCAATATGGCACAAACAGAATTTCTCATTTTCAATCAGATGGCCTGTTGCATCTGGAAAAATGCCTTGTAACAATTGTACATTTCGCAAACCAAATGTTTGCTCTACATGGTCTTTTACAAATTGTAAAGAGGTGTCGCTATGTTCACCACCTTTGTAATAATTATCTTCTGAAGTACCTGCTTTTACTACTCCTTCAAAAGTATCGCAAGCAAAAATAGTTTTTGTACTTTTTAATTGTTGCAATTTTGTGCCCATCATAATAGAGCTGGAACCACGCCACACGCCTACTTCTAATATATTACCTTCTTTAGATGCGGCATTTGCTGCTAAAGTCCAAAGTTCCCAAGCTTGATAAAAATTCAAGAGTGAGTTCTTTTTTACTTTTGTATAAGTGGCTAAAAAATCTTTATCCAAAACCCAAGGTGCGTATGTTGCGGCTGGTGTGATAAACTGATATTCCTTGCCAATTAATTTGGCAATAAATAAATAGAAAATATGTTGAACACGGGTGAATGCAAAAATTAAAAAGTTGATTGTTTTCATCAAGTAGGAATTAGGTATTTCTAAATTTTTTTATCGTTTTGATTAATATCGGCGGGCAGCATTCCACAACTAAATTGACAAATCCGTTAAAGAATTTCATACGTGCCGAATCTTGTCCTTTACGCGCAGCAAATGTCGTGACTATCTTATCGCCATCGCCACTTTTTACTTCTTCTGCAGGTCTTCCATTGGTGTAATAATATAAAGCCAATGAGCGTCTGCTTCTGTCAGGCGGACAAGTCAGCGGATCAGGGTGGCCATGCCAAGAGAAGTCTGTTGTAGAGAACATGGCCAAGCGATTAAAAACAGGCAAAATTTTTGTAACTGCTTTACTCATATCTTTTTCCCAAAGTTCAAAATGACCACCATATTCTTCTTGCCAGTCTTCATTCAAATACACTAAAATATTTAGTCGTCTATCTAAATTTGTCAATTTATTTTTATGAAAATCAACATGCATTTTTAAATAGCCGCCAGGTTTTATTTCATGGAAGCCTCCACCTTCAAAATAAGGATCAGGAATTAATGTTTCTTTTATGCCTGTCAAATTTTGTAGAAATTCCAGAAAAGGTTGTGAGTTTAGAAAATGAACAAATGCTTTTGTTTTTTCACCAAAACGATATTCTCCTTTTGTCGCTAATTTTAATTCATTCGGATTTTCATATTTGATATCTGATTTATCTTTCCCGATTGAAGGGAATTCAGCCAACACTTCCCGAAGCATTTCCGGATTAAAAAAATCGTCGAAGTAAGCACTCGGAAATGGTGTAGCATTTACATATTCCTCATTTTTTTGTTTACCAAACGCTATTAATTCTGAAATTGATTTATTGTTTAAAAAATCCATTGATTGCTATTTTTTGTGTAACGTAATATTGCCGAACCTCTTATCGATATTTCGCCACAATACAAATGTACATAAAACCTACTTACCTACGACATATTCGTAATTATGACAAAAAATGCTAATTTTATATTAACATCATTCCAATTAAATTAGCATACCTTCACTTTTTAAATTATAAATATGTCTAGTGCACAAGCAGAAATAAAACGCGTTACTACACAAAAACTACGCGAGATGAAAGATCGTGGTGAAAAAATATCCATGCTTACCGCATATGATTTTTCCATGGCGAAAATTTTAGACGATGCTGGAATTGATATCTTATTAGTAGGCGACTCTGCATCAAATGTGATGGCTGGACATGAAACAACCTTGCCTATCACTTTAGACCAAATGATTTATCATGCACAAAGTGTGGTACGTGCCATAAAACGCTGTTTTGTAGTGGTCGATTTGCCATTTGGTTCTTATCAAGGTAATTCGCGTGAGGCATTAAACGCAGCTATACGCGTGATGAAGGAAACTGGCGGACATGGCGTAAAGCTAGAAGGTGGACAAGAAGTTGGAGAGTCCATCATCAGAATTTTGACAGCTGGAATTCCTGTAATGGGACACTTAGGTTTAACGCCACAATCGATATATAAATTTGGAACTTACACAGTAAGAGCAAAAGAAGAAGAAGAAGCAGAACGATTAATTGAAGATGCTAAATATTTAGAAAGTATTGGTTGCTTTGGATTGGTGTTAGAAAAAATCCCTGCGGCATTAGCAAAAAAAGTTTCAGAAAGTATTTCTATTCCAGTTATCGGCATTGGCGCTGGCCCGCATGTCGATGGTCAGGTATTAGTAACGCATGATATGTTAGGCATTACACATGAGTTTAAACCTCGTTTTTTAAGACAGTATTTGCATTTGTACGATGACATGAAAAAGGCAACTCAACAATACATTGCCGATATTAAAAGCAAAGATTTTCCGAATGAAAAGGAAATGTATTAGGATTAAGACAGGCTGTAATGTTGCCTTACATGATAATATCTCTTTTCCTAAGGTAAGGTAATGTGGTCAAAAATGGAGCTTTTTTTTAGATAAAAAATATTACTAAAAAATCTACTTAATACGCTCTTACATTCTTACCTTCCATGTAATTAATGAAGGCATTTAAAGTTACTCGATTGCCGCCAGCCGTCGGATAATTTCCAGTAAAATACCAGTCGCCTTGATTGTTTGGGCAAGCAAGGTGTAAATTGTCTATCGTTTGATAAATTACCTGAACATCAGAGAAAATATGCTGTGGTCGTACGATATTTGCAATTTCAGTAGAAATTTCTTCATCTGAAAATGGTGCATACACTTCTTTTACTAAATTCTCAATTTCAGTGATTGGCTTCTCTAACTCTTCCTTGCATCGTTTATATAGAGAATGTAAAAAAGTATCATCTTTTTTCTTCCACAGTTGCACGGCCGCTTGAAAGGCAACAAAACTGCCCATTTTACTCATATCAATACCATAGCAATCTGGATATCGAATTTGTGGCGCAGAGGAAACAACAATAATTTTTTTAGGTTGTAATCTATCGAGCATTGTCAAAATACTTTCTTTCAATGTAGTGCCTCTAACAATAGAATCATCTAACACCACTAATGTATCGACATTGTTTTTCACCAAGCCATAGGTAACATCATATACATGATGAACTAAGTCATTTCGCGAAGTATCTTCTGTAATGAATGTGCGCATCTTCACATCTTTAACAGCAATTTTTTCAACACGCGGCATGATGGCTAGTTGTGTCATTAATTCTTCCGTTGATTTGATTTCACCACGATTAAATGCCTGTAGTTTCAGCTCAATATGTTGTTTCTGCACTTCTTCTGTCATACCTAAAAATGCCACTTCTGCGGTGTTAGGTATGTAGGAAAACACAGTATTTTGCAAGTCGTGATTGACGGCTTTAAGTATATTAGGCACTAATAATTTACCAAGCATTTTTCTTTCTTGATAAATCTCAAAATCGCTTCCTCTCGAAAAATAGATGCGTTCAAAACTGCAGGCTTTTCTTTCCAATGGTTTTGTACATTCTACTTCGCCAACGCTGCCATCTTTCTTTATTATCAACGCATGACCAGGTTTTATTTCCTGTACTTTACTGCGATGTACATTAAATGCTGTTTGTATTGCTGGTCGCTCTGATGCAACAACTACGACTTCATCATCTTTATAAAAAAAAGCAGGACGTATGCCATTTGGATCGCGCATCACAAACGCATCACCATGCCCAATCATACCTGCCATTGCATAACCACCATCAAAATCTTCTGCCGCATTTCTAAGTACATCTGCAACGTTTATTTCATGTTCGATAAGCGGCGTAATATCTGCATTGGACAAGCCTGAGGTTTTAAATTTCTTAAATAAACGCTGATTATTGGCATCTAAAAAATGACCTATTTTTTCCAAAACAGTCATCGTATCTGACATTTCACGAGGAAATTGCCCCAAACTCACCAACCTATCAAACAACTCATCTACATTGGTCATATTAAAATTTCCTGCCACGATGAGTGTTCTCGTTTTCCAATTATTTGCTCGAATTCGTGGATGGCAATTGCTCATATCATTGCCGCCATGAGTTCCATAACGCAAGTGACCCAATAGCAATTCGCCCATAAATGGAAAATTGTTTTTCACATAATCCATGTCTTTCAATCGATCCTTCTCTTTATCAGCAAGTGTGTTAAAAGGTTGAAAAACCTTATCGAAAATAGCTTTAATAGCTTGTTTATCGACGCTACGTTCTCTATCGAAATAGGATTTTCCGGGTGCCGTATCTAATTTGATAGTAGCCAATCCAGCACCATCTTGTCCTCTATTGTGCTGCTTTTCCATCAGCAAATACATCTTATTGAGACCATAGTGCAGGTCGCCATATTTTTCTTTATAGTAAGACAGTGGTTTTAAGAGCCTAATTAAGGCTATGCCGCATTCGTGTTTTATTGGGTCGCTCATTTCCTAACAGGAAAATTTGGTATATGCAAAAATACGCTTTGTTTTTGAATGATGGCGATAGTAAATATGAAATATGGATTATGATTGTGGAAATTAATATTATTACATACAAAAGAATTAACAGTACATGATTGAAGCACGGCTTTACACAACGCTATCATAATATAAGAATACAATGTAAGCATCGTATCTTTACATCGATTAATTAATGCTATTTACTCGCAACCCAAAGTTAGCCTAAGCATTTTTTATGAGCACTTGAATGTGCCGGCCAAGAAATCATTTACATTTTTGGGCAAGCAAAGTGCTTATTTTACACCTTATGTATTACGCATATTCAATACATACCATTTACGACAACAATGTTATTTAAGGATTTATCATTAATAGAGCCAATTTTACGTGCGCTACAAACCGAAGGTTATTTGACGCCAACTCCTATACAAGCGCAATCTATTCCTATTATTTTACAACAAAAAGATTTATTAGGCTGTGCGCAAACAGGCACTGGCAAAACAGCAGCATTTGCCATTCCTATGTTGCAATTATTAGCAGAAGATTTTGTGAAAGGAAAAAAAACAAAATCGCCAAAAGCACTTATTCTCACGCCTACACGAGAACTTGCTATACAAATCGACGAAAGTTTTGCTGCTTATGGACGACATATTCCATTAAAAAGAAGTGTCATTTTTGGTGGCGTATCGCAGCATGCTCAAGTGATGTCATTGCAGCAAGGCGTTGATATAATAGTGGCAACACCAGGTAGAATGTTAGACTTAATGGGTCAAGGTTACATTGATTTGAAAGCATTACAAATTTTTGTTCTCGACGAAGCAGACCGAATGTTGGATATGGGTTTTGTTAATGATGTAAAAAAGATTATTGCAAAATTGCCACAAAAACGTCAAACCTTATTATTCTCAGCCACAATGCCGAAAGAAATTCAGGATTTGGCCAATTCCATATTAACACGAGCGACAAAAGTAGAAGTAACACCTGTATCATCAACGGCTGACACTGTAGAACAATTTATCTTTTTTACAGAGAAAAAGAATAAAGCCAACTTGCTGACTTTTTTATTAAAAGACAAATCCATCAAAAGCGCATTAGTTTTTACACGAACCAAGCATGGTGCTGATAAAGTTGTAAAAATATTGAATGCTGCGACAATTAAAGCTGCTGCTATTCATGGAAATAAATCACAAAATGCACGTCAAACTGCCTTGCAAAATTTTAAAAATGGTGCCATTCGTGTGTTAGTAGCAACGGATATTGCAGCGCGTGGCATTGACATTGATGAACTTTCTCATGTTTTTAATTTTGAATTACCAGAAGTACCAGAAACTTATGTGCATCGCATTGGCAGAACTGGTAGAGCAGGAAACTCAGGCATTGCGCTTTCATTTTGTGATGTTGAAGAAAAATTGCTATTGCGCGATATACAAAAACTCATTGGCAAGCAAATTCCTGTAAGAATCGACCATCCTTATTTAATACCACAAGCTATCTTAGAACCGAAGGTTTTTCAAACTTTACCAAAGGAATTGCAAAAGCAAAAAAATCCAGCACCGCAAAAGAAGAAGAAAAAATGGTATAGAAAACCAAGTGTCAAAAAATAAAATTAAGGTAATTGACTATAAAGCATGGCGCGGCGTTTCCATGCGCTTCATGTCTTCTTCATATGCATCTTTTACAGCCTGCGCCACCTTTTCGGCCACACTCATATCAAGTGTAGATGGAATGATTTTATCGCGACTGAGTTCGGTTACACAGTCGGCAATAGCATAAGCTGCAGCAACTTTCATGCGTGGTGTTATGCGTCTCGCTCTGATTTCTAAAGCACCTTTGAAGATACCAGGAAATGCCAAAACATTATTGATTTGATTAGGCATATCGCTTCTGCCAGTTCCGACAACACCAGCACCGCCTTCGTATGCTAAATCTGGAGAAATTTCTGGAATTGGATTGGCTAAAGGAAAAACAATTGGTGATGGATTCATCGACATCACATCTTCTTTTGTCAACTGATTTGCTTGACTTACACCAATAAATACATCTGCATTTTTCAAAGCCGTTTTCAAGGTGCCTTTAATATTATTTGGATTCGTATGTCTGAGTATTTCTCGTTTGAAATCATTTAAGTCTGCACGATCTTTATGTATAATTCCTTTGGTATCACACATGATGATTTGTTTCACTGGCGTGCAAACACTTTTATCTATTTCAAAGCACATCAATAATTTTGAGATTGCCAAACCTGCGGCGCCTGCGCCATTGATGACAACATTTAAATCTTCGATTTTTTTGTTTAATAACTTACATGCATTTATAATGCCAGCCAATACAACAATAGCTGTACCATGTTGGTCATCATGAAAGACAGGAATACCTAATGTTTGCAGGCGCTCTTCGATTTCGAAACATCTTGGCGATGAGATATCCTCCAAATTTATTCCACCAAAAACGGGTGCGATATTGCGAATAGTTTGGATAATTTCTTCTGTATTTTGTGTATTTAAACAAATAGGAAAGGCATCAACATCGGCAAATTTTTTGAATAACATGGCCTTGCCTTCCATTACTGGAATTGCAGCTTCTGGCCCCAAATTACCTAAGCCTAAAATGGCTGAACCATCTGATACAACAGCAACAGTATTCGCTTTAATGGTTAAATCCCAAACTTTTTCTACATCATTAGCAATCTGGCGAACTGGCTCAGCTACGCCAGGCGAATAGCATAATGTCAAATCGTCTTTTGTTTCTAAACTCGTTTTTAATGAAATAGAAATTTTGCCTTTCAGCTTTTCGTGCAACGCTAACGATTCCGAAGAATAATCCTTCATAAAAAAAATTGTATTGGATAAAATGTGGACAGCTAATATACTTACTATCAAGCATTATGCATACAATTATGACAACAAAAAACAGTTTGATAATATGCAAATACTGACTTACATCAAACAATTCAGTTTATATAAAAAATGTATAACAAAACCATGAAACGATATGAATGTTGCTAATCTGTTATTTTGAAAGTCAAATTACAAGATTTTATATTTCCTTTTGATTTATTGTAGGTGTAAACCGTGTTTGTTTTTTTATCGCTGGTGTAAAAATCCCAATTAGCAATATCATCATTAAACATCACGTCAATATCTTGTATGAGTACTTTCACTTTGTCATTTTCAGAAATCGCAAAGACGTTATTTTTTGAATTTGGACCAACGGCAAACATATGAGTATCATTAACATGAGCTTTATAAACACTTGTACCGCCAATTAAAATATTGACACCTACATCTGGCGCATCCGTTTTAAAAAAGGCATAATCCCATGCTTGGCCACTTCTGTTAAAATCGTTTACTTCTATGTAATCGATATCCATCGTAAAGATTTTTACTTTTGGTTTTAGTATCTGAACTTGCGGTTTCTTTAGTGTCGTTTTATAAGCGATATCATTTCCATCTTTGCCAGAAAAAATCGTGGTGACATCAATAGTATGCTTTCCTGAATCGAGTTGCAAAGCTGCATATGGCACAAATTGTCGAATTGTTTGATTGTTTTTTGTTGCCTCTGTTTCTGTTAATGATAAATATCTTTCAATAACAACATTTCCTGTTTCGTTGCTAACACTGTTATAGCCTTTTGCCGATTTTATTGGTTTATCATTTTCAGAAAATGTGGTTTTAAAAACAAACGATGCATTCTTCAGCACCGTATCTTTTGGATTTATATCTTCAATTGGCGTAAGGTTAAAAGTATAAATAATAGTCATGCCTTTTACGCCATCTTTTGTTACATTAGGTTCTACCGTTAATGCTTTAAAAAGTGTTAGTTCAGTGGCTTGGATAGAAGTATAAATAAGTGCAAAAAAGAAGAGCAAAAACAAGCGATGGCATTTCATATTAATGGTTTTAATGTAGAACATCTAAAATATAAAATAAATTCCAGAAGCAATATTTATTACATTGCTATAACACTTATTAAGAATTGGCATTTTATTTATTAAATCAAGAAATTAAACAACATTGGATTATCGTTTAATGGCACAAAATCAACTTTGTATTTTTTCATACGCTTTATAAGTAAGTCGTAATCGTCTTTATATTTTAATTCGATACCTACTAATGCTGGACCGGACTCTTTGCTGTTCTTCTTTGTATATTCAAACAAGGTAATATCTTCGTTGGCAGAAAGCACTTTAGTTACAAATTGGCGCAATGCTCCGGCGCGCTGTGGAAACTTGATGATGAAGAAATGTTTCAAGCCTTCAAAAATCAGCGAACGCTCTTTAATATCAGGCATTCTTCCTATGTCGTTGTTGCCACCACTAATTACACAAACAACGTTTTTGCCTTTTATTTTTTCTTTATAATAATCTAATGCAGCGATAGACAATGCGCCTGCTGGTTCTAAAACTATTGCATCAGAATTATACAGTTGCATAATTTTCGTGCACACTCTTCCTTCTGGCACCAATACAACTTCTTCCAAGTTTTTTTTACATAATTGGAATGGAATTTGGCCGACTTGTTTAACGGCAGCACCATCGACAAAGTTATCTATTTGCGACAATGTCACCACCTTATTTTTTTCAAGAGACACTTTCATTGCGGGCGCTCCAAGTGGTTCGACACCAACTATTTTTGTATTTGGTGAAAATTCTTTAAAATAAGTAATTAAGCCAGCTGCTAAGCCACCACCACCAATTGGCACGAACAAATAATCTATTTTCTTTTTGCCAATTTGTTCTAAAATTTCCATGGCCACCGTGCCTTGTCCTTCAATAATTAAAGTATGGTCAAATGGTGGAACAAGTATTTTTTTATGCGTGGAAATATATTTTTGAGCAGCACTTTTCGCATCGTCATACGTATCGCCAGACAATATTACCTCAATAAAATTTTTACCTATTCTGCGTACAGCATCTATTTTTTGTCGTGGCGTAGGTGACGGCATAAAAACGACACCATGAATTTTTAGCAACTGACAAGAATAGGCAAATCCTTGTGCATGATTTCCAGCAGAAGCACACACGACACCTAATTTTTTTTGTTCTTTAGTCAATTGAGAAATAAAGTTATATGCACCACGTATTTTATAAGAACGCACGACTTGTAAATCTTCTCTTTTGAGGTACACTTTCGCACCAGTTTCGTCAGACAAAATTTGGTTCAATTTCAGTGGCGTCACCTCAATGATACCTTCTAAATTTTTCTTTGCTTGTATAATGCCTTTCGTTTTTGGTAATTCCGATGTCATAGTGCGAAAATAGGAATAACTTGCGAAATAAAAGCTATTGTAATAAATGAACTACAACAGAATTCTCTTAATCGTTAAATTTGTTTAATATTAATGACATATACACTATTTTTTTTGAAATGATGTTCAATTAATATGAATAAAGCTGGCATCATTTGTATTATAATATATCTGATATTATTAAGCAATATTTCCTATGCAATCGAATCCGACACAATAGCTGCGGCAATAAAAATCGACAGTATTTATGTAGATAAATCAGACAGAGTGCTTATTGTATTTTCGAAGCAACAAAAAATAAAATCTTATTCGATTGGATTAGGATTTCAACCCATTGGCAAAAAACAATTTGAAGGTGATGGCAAAACACCTGAAGGCTTGTATTTTATTGACACGAAAAGCGCTCAAAGTAAATTCCATAAAAATCTAAATATTTCTTATCCTAATAATGATGATAAAGCATACGCGAAATTACATCAAAAAAATGCAGGTGGCGATATCAAAATCCATGGCTTACCAAATGGTGTGGAAGATAAGCATTACGAAGTAAATGACTGGACTTTAGGCTGTATTGCTTTAAGGAATAAGGAAATTGACGAACTTTTCAAACATATTCGATTAGGCTGCCCAATCTATATTGCTCCTTAATTACACAACCTATTACAACAAGCCAAATTGTGAAAAATGGTGAATGAAATGTTTATATTGAAATTGCAACCAGCCTGTTTTATCTAAAGGTCCGTAGAATGGATGCGTAGCATTTGCAAATGTTGTTGCATTAACTGATGCCAAGAATTTAACAATGGTATCTTTTAATAATTGTTTGGATTGTACTATATCAGCATACATCAAGGGCAGCGTTTTGTCACTTGGTAAAAATGCAGGTTTAAAATTTTTAGGCAATCCATATTCCGATGTCAAAAACGCAAGCTGTCTTGGTATTTTTTCCTCAGCAATCATAGTGCTCATCGGCAAAGTGCCGATAGCAAAATTAAGAGGCAACACCAGATGTTCAAGCATGTGATGCACCGTCATCAAACCCCATTTTGCAGGTTCATCGCCTTTTATACTATCGATAATTGCTGGAATTTTATGCATGAAAAATTCTTCAAAATCAATTTGCATATCTATAATTACTCTATCTTGTAATGGCATACATTAGTATTTTGAATTTCCTAAAGAAAAATCTACAGGCACTTTGCGTCTGTTTAGCATATCTTCGAATGTACAAAAAAATCCTTGTTTATAGATGGGCATTTTATAATAAACGGAATCTTTTGTATCAATACTTTTAGGTGCATTCATAAATGTTTGCACATTTAAAGGCAAAGAGGTATTGCTGTTTTGTGCTAGTATTTTTAAAAAAATAAAGCAGAATAATACAAAGATGCAATTTGATTTTTTCACAACAATACAACAAGATTATTGTAGAAAGGTTGTAGAAAAAAAATGAAATAAATATATCGATTATGGATTTAAAAAATCACCAGATTCAATACATGATGCATCAGCAGGAAGTGGCAAGTTATAAAAATAGACCCAGCATTCTAATTCTCCTGCATCGGTTTTAATCTTCACTTTTGTTCGCCGATATTCATAAGGCGGCTCGCCAATACCGATGCCTTCATATTCATCAATCTTAGACCATGCTGTATCATTATTCAACACAAAAACATCGCCAACAACTTCATCTGCTTCATTTGTTGTTTCAATCAATGCTGGATACCAATCAATTTTATACAGTTTAGCTTTCGGCAATATTGCCAAACCATATAAAGACGCGTTTTCTGCTAAATAAGTAGCAATAGGATGGCTTTGATTTAAACGTAATGTACCGTATGTAAATAAATATTCAGGCATGATACAAATTTAAGATGTTGTTGTTTATTTCTTTTATTGGCATTTTAATAAAAAATTATGAATTAAAATATTGCACCTATGGTAAACTGAAAAAGGTGTGTTTGTGTTCGATAATTTTCTTTAAAAAAGCTTCGCATGCCGACACTATATTTTATATCGAAAATAAACATGGCAATATCCATTCCCATGCCTAGCTGATAGCTAAATTGTTCAGGTCTAAAAATCCTGCGTTTTTCTTTTTTGCTCAGTCTATATATTTCATTGTTATTTTGTTCAATAGTTGCCTTTATTTTGGTAATGAATGCTGCCTCAATGCCATTATAGAATCGCAATTTATATAAAGGATTTTTTACTGCATAAGCGCCAAAAATAAAAGGTATTCCGACTGTATAATATTTTAATCTGAGTTGTTCAAATGGTATATTATTTCCAATTTCTCTATTAAAAACACCATTTTTCAAAAACACCATAGAGCGTAACATATTCACTTCTATTTGCACAAATGCCATTTGACGAGATACTCTTAAAAATAAGCCACCTTGATAACCAGCAGCCTCATCTCGTTGTGTGCCATTTTTATATTTGAAATAGTTAAGATTGGCGCCAATTTGACCACCAAATTGCAATCGAATCCTGCCGCCAGTTTTAAAGAAAAGTGGTTTTCGTTTTTGTTGGTAAATATCAACGCTTGCTGATGTGTCGTTGTTCGCAGAAACATCAAACAATAACATCAACATTATTATAGTTAATATGGTTTTCATTTTATTGTTCAACATCTTTTACACATCTAAATCCTGTATGCTCTAAACTTGTTTCCGCACTTGATTTCATACGTGCCGACACTCGAAATCCTGAACAATAACTATCATTACACAAGAACGAACCACCGCGCATCGATTTTTCTAAGTTGGCGTTTGCTATTTTATTTTCAGGATTTTTAAAATTACTAAATTCTACACATTTGTTATAATATTTTTCATCATACCAATCGCTACACCATTCCCAAACATTGCCCGCCATGTCATACAGTTGATTCTTATTTGGAGGAAAAGACATAACAGGTGCACAACGTTCAAAACCATCTAATGCTGTATTAGAATATGGAAAATCGCCATTCCAGCTATTCATTTTTTTGAATAAACCATGTCTATCGTTGCCGAAAGTGTAGAGTGTATTTTGCAGGCCACATCGTGCTGCCATTTCCCATTCTGCTTCCGTAGGCAATCGTTTGTTTGCCCACTTGCAATATGCTTCCGCATCATACCACGACACCTGCACCACTGGAAAATTATCTTTGCCATCAATAGTAGAATGTGGTCCTTGCGGATGTTTCCAATTTGCGCCTTCCACAAACTTCCACCATGTATTTGGATTGGCGACATCTCCTTTTTTGATTGGATTAAACACTAAAGAGCCTGCTTTCTGATGCACCACCACACCATTTTCATCTTTGAAATTAAAATCTTTTTCTGCTGTCGTTACGTAATTTGTCGCATCAACAAACTGTTTAAATGCTGCATTAGTCACTTCTGTTTTATCGATAAAAAAAGCAGAAACACTTACTTTATGTTTAGGAAATTCATCTTGGCGCGCTTGTTGATTATTGCCGCCCATTTCAAAATCGCCACCTGCAATCAGCACCATTCCATCTTCTTGTTGCATGGTTTGCTGACAAGATGTAAAAATTATCATTGTACTAAAAAACAAAATAAAATTAACTACATTCCTTTTACTCAGGAAAAATGTTGAAATAAGTATGTTGTTCTTTTTCATGAGTAATGCTATTAGTTCCATCGATATTAAGCAGGAAATAAATACGATTTACCATCTATCATAAAGCGGTAGTCCATGATACGTGGCCACATAGGTTTTGCGGGTAATGATTTTTCCCATTCCATCAAATCTTTTTCTAAATCAGTAGCTTTTTCAGGCATGCTAAAGAATAAGTTATTACGTTCTCCTTTGTCTTCTTTTAAATTATATAATTCTTTCCATTTGTCGCGTGTGCTATAAATCA
>JADKZZ010000109.1 GCA_020848475.1 Chitinophagales bacterium
CCTTGATATTCAAGGGCTATTTTTTTGCTACGTACACATGTACGTACTGATTTACCTGACACATTGAATGACTAAGTGTCAAATATTCGAAACCATGTGTCATTTTTGGCCATTAAAAGACGTCAAAATTCTGGTTTCAATCACTGGTAGACTTGTTGAGTTACTATCTTTACATAAAGTAATATAACAAAACATAACTGCAATGACTCAAGCCGAAAGTAAAATCGCCCTTCTTATTGATGGTGATAACGCACACTCAAAATTCATTGAAAGTTTACTTGCTGAAGCAGGAAAACATGGAAAAGTAACAGTTCGTAGGATATATGGTGATTGGACTGATACACGATTATCAGGGTGGAAGGCACAGATCAATAAGTATGCTATACGCCCAATGCAAAAATTCGCCTTTGCAAAAGGTAAAAACGCAACTGACACTGCAATGATTATAGATGCGATGGATATTTTGCATAGTAAGACTGTATCTGGATTCTGTATCGCTTCTAGTGATAGCGACTATACCGGATTAGCACAGCGAATAAGAGAGGAGGGTGTATTTGTCATGGGCATTGGAGAAGCTGCAAAAACAACTGATGCATTTGTGAATGCATGCGATATTTTTATTTACACAGAGAATTTAATTTCACAAGGTGATCAAGACGTAAATAAAGAAAGTGATAAAGGGAAAACCGAGGAAAAAGAACCCGCTTCTAATCAGAAAATAGCGACACACAAGACGCAAGAAACAAAAGTGGAGGCAAAAGCCAAACTGCCACAAAGCAAAATAACTAAAAAACCAATTGATATTAAATTCCTAATGACAGGTTTTGAAATGGTTGTTGATGATGCCGGAATGGCATATATGGGAGAAATGGGTACAGCATTACGAAAGCTAGACCCAAGTTTTGATAGCAGAACGTACGGATTCTCTACTATGACATCATTATTTAAGAGCTTATCCGATTTTTTTGAACTAGAATATAAGAACAATGCGTCCCTTTACATTAAGCTGAAAAAGCAAAAATGAATATAGTTCTGGGATAATTATTCCAATACATGCTTTTACAGAAATGAAGAAGGTAAGAACGAAAATAAAACAGGAAGCAAAAACTCGTTCAATTCTCCAACAGGAGGTTGACTCGGTTTGTCCCTTATGTTCAAGCACCGATGTTGGCCATTTTCAAATACATCACATTGATGAAAATCCTAGTAATAATGAATTGGCCAATTTGCTTTTAGTGTGTCCGACATGCCATTCAAAAATAACAAAGGGAGACATATCACAAACAGAAGTTCAAACAGTAAAATTGAATTTACCAAATGGTATTAAAGTTGAAATTGCGGCAATTACTATTGATAAAAAAAATTGCTGCTGGGATACATATGACAATATCCCAAATGCATTTATAAAGCGGAATAACGGTAAGCCCTCTTACCCAATTTTAAACTTCTCCTTAATCAATCACTCATCAAGAACGGTTTTAATGAAAGAGGTTGTCTTAAAGGTAAAACATTTATTTGATGGGTTTGCAGGGTTATCGGGACCTAAACCAGAACTTCTTAAACCAATTGCAACATTTAAAATCAAATTACCGGATGCTGATGACACAGACACAACATTTTTTGAATTAACTAATGAAATTTCTGTACCACCCAGTCAAGCCTTTAAATTTCAAATTCAACTGTATAGAAACTGGAACAATAAGGACTATCCTGTTGTAGGGCGAATGATTTTATACTTCACCTTTAAGTTTAATAATAATGCCAGTTATACAGCTCCTAAGGTTTTTTTAAACTGCAAGAGTGAAAATGAAGGGTTAAGAATTCAAGTATTATCGTAAGTCCTAAAGAGAATGAAACAAACCACAACTTCATTGATTAATTTTATCCCGTTCCATTCTCCCAATCAAAGGTGTAAAAGCTTTACACATGATTATTTCCGCCTGAGTGTGTAATGCGAGTACAGAAAACTCAATCGGGAAATAGGTCATTTCAATTTCGTTAAACAACCCTTTATCCGCCCAATGAATTAACTGAAGCGCGCCTGTTCTTTGTGCACCATATCCTAAGTGCTGACAAAATCGATTACCAAAATGTGATTTAACACTCCCGATATACAAAACGCTAGGTTTGCGGTTATCTATATGAGTTAATGATGGTACCACTCTACCTGTTTCCTTATGACATGTTCGCAGGGCTTCAATGATTTGGTTGTCTTTTGCTCCTTCGGGTAAATGAAATAGATATACCGCACCGCTCCTATCAATAATAATATCTTTTAATACTGCATTTTGTGAAAGAGCTTCTTTGTAATATAAATCACCTCGCTTCTTGTTTTTTATAAATTTAGGTAAGTCTTTCAAATTAATGAGAACCTTTTGTGGATTACCAAAAGTCATTTGTTCAACCTTATCCGCCTTTTCCCTTAGTGTTGCAACAACGCTTTTTATTTTCGGCAACAACATTTTTTGGTCTATCATATTTGTATAATTTAGGTTAAAAACAAAAGCACCTCAATGAGGTGCTTTGTCAAAAATATCTATCGCATCAAAACAATTTTCTTGGTCTGAACAAATTCACCGGACTTGAAGGTAATAAAGTAAACCCCCTCGGCCAACTGGCCGGAATTGAATGATGTTTTATGCTTGCCCGCAGTTTTGAAATTACCTTGTTCAATAATGGTAACCGTTTGTCCGACTACATTAGACAAGGTTATACTCACCTCACCATCTTTCGGAAGGTTGTATGCAATCTTCAATGCATCAGTAAACGGATTAGGATATGCATTAAAGGTCGTGATTCTCACCTCAGGTTTTACAATCTGCGGATTGTGCTTTACCAAATCTAAATCAGGGAGAGGTTCCAAGTGCATTGGTACCCCAAAGTGTACCCCACCAACGGAAAGCGAGTCGGAACCTATCAGTTCTTCTACATCAAACTCATAATAGACATCAATAGGCGTACTTATAGCATAGTCGTCCCGAACAACTACTTCTACGCCTATTAAAAAAGTAACATCCGCACCATAATCTATATTTTCCATGAGCACCTCCCCACACTGATCTATCATGAGAGTGGAATCATCTATTACAGTATATCCCGATCCATTGGTATTATCCCAAATACTTA
>JADKZZ010000110.1 GCA_020848475.1 Chitinophagales bacterium
CCTGCTTTAAAGCATCTATCTTGATATTTTGCATAAATCTCTTTGATTTTTGGACGTCCGCTGCTTTCATCATCAGCCACTAAATCAATATTTTCAGCATATTTTTTGGCATCTAATAAGGCGTTTTTTGCCGAAGAAATACGATAAAATACATTAGCTGGCTTATATAGCTTGTCATTTAATCCTTCTTCTTTAATTATTGTTTTTATCAAACTTTTACAATCATCAGGATCATAAATAGTGAAATTACTTGGATAGCCTAAACGATGCGCTTCGCTACGAAGTATGCGTGCAAACACGGAGTGAAATGTGCCCATATATAAATTACGAGCCTCATTGCCAACAATATGTGAAATACGCTCGCGCATTTCAGCCGCCGCCTTATTGGTAAAGGTTAATGACATGATACGAAACGCATCTATCTTATTTTGAATAAGGTAAGCAATGCGAAAAGTGAGCACACGCGTTTTCCCTGAACCAGGACCTGCAATAATCATGATTGGTCCTTTAATCGTGGTTACTGCGTTATATTGTGATTCGTTTAATTCGGCTAACTCTTGCATGGTGTGCAAAGATAGTTTTTTATTGATAAAAAAAATTGGCACACTGCAAGTCGCAGTATGGAAGTGGAAAATATTGCTATCTTTAGCAAAACTTTTATCATGGCAAATGGCAATGATTCGCCTATTAAAAAAACATGGAAACGCTTGTTAAAAAATAAGCCGGCTATTGCCAGCCTTATTGTCATTATTATTGCAATAATTTTAGCTATTGTTGGCCCAAGTATTGCTCCTGACAAAACACCTGATGCTGATGATCAAATTTTAGAATTGGCAAATGTAAATCCAGGCTTTTCAATAAAGCTTTTAGCTGTTCAAAAAAATAGAGAAGAAAAATCGCCATCTTTTTTTCATAAATTATTATTTGGCAAGGAAAATCCGAATGAAATGATTCCGATAGTTTCTTATGCTTTTGATGATAGTGCCAATATTGTATTGCAAACATTTGAAGGCGAAGGCAGAAGTCCGCAGCAAAAGATCTTGCCAATTACTGACGTCTGTCAAGCATTGTCTATTACACAAAGCGACATCAAAATAAAAGGCGACGAGGCAAGTTTTATTTCCTTTGACGATAAAAAACAAACGGCATCTTTATCAGCAATGAAAAAGGAAATCGAACAAAAACGCATCTTACAAAAAAAATATTATTTAGGCACAGATGCTTATGGTCGTGATATAATGAGCCGTTTGTTATTTGGCGTTCGTGTATCATTATCTGTTGGCTTGGTGGCTGTTTTGATTTCATTGACCATCGGCATATTTATGGGCAGTATCGCTGGCTTCTATAGAGGCACTGTCGATAATCTTATCATGTGGTTTATTAATGTCATTTGGTCGATACCGACTATATTATTAGCGATGGCGATTCGATTTGCAATTGGCGACAAAATACCTTCGTTTCTCGCCATTTTTATTGCAGTAGGATTGTCGATGTGGGTCGAAGTGGCGCGTATTGTGCGTGGCCAAGTGCTTAGTGTACGCGAAATGGAATACGTACAAGCAGCGCGTGGCTTAGGTTTTACCAATACCAGAATTATTATTAAGCATATTTTACCAAATATCATAGGCCCAATTATGGTTATTGCTGCATCAGATTTTGCATCAGCCATCTTAATCGAGGCTGGATTGAGCTTTATTGGCATTGGCGTAAAGCCACCAACGCCTAGTTGGGGAACAATGTTGAACGATCACCGTGTTTATTTATTAACAGAAGGTAAAGCATTTTTGGCATTGGCACCAGGTATCTGTATTATGGTAATGGTATTGGCTTTCAATATGTTAGGAAATGGACTTCGAGATGCCTTTGATGTAAAAGGCAAAACAATTTAATGCTAACTAATAGATAATCATACAATTACACTTTAATCTGATTATTTATGCACAAATCAAAAAAATATATTGCCAAACATTAAATTTATATTGAACTACGTATGTTAAATGCGTGTTCTATTGCTGTATTCAGTATATATACTTACTTTTGGTGACTGTTTAAGTTCATAGAACCCAAAAATGAATTGAAATGAAAAGAACATATATACATAAAGAAGGTTGGAAAATAGTATTGACTACCTTTACGATTGTTTTGCTAATCAACTTGCTAACGAACTATGTATTTCATGCTGGACAAGTAGTGAGCTGGATTATCTTTGGTTTTACTTTTTCCTTCTTTTGCTTTGTTACCTATTTTTTCAGAAATCCAAAAAGGAATATTATCACAGACGATGACATGATTATTTGTCCAGCTGACGGTAAAGTAGTAGTGATAGAAGAAGTATTTGAGCCAGAATATTTTGAAGATAAAAGATTGCAGATATCTGTATTTATGTCTCCGGCAAATGTACACGTTAACCGTGCGCCGATTGCTGGTGAAGTGAAATATTCTAAATATCACGATGGCAAATATTTAGTAGCTTGGCACCCAAAATCATCTACAGAGAATGAGCGTACTTCAATTGTTATTGACAATGGAAGCGTAGATGTGTTAGTGCGTCAGATTGCTGGAAAAGTAGCGCGACGTATTGTTTATTATTTAGAAGAAGGCGACAGTATCGAACAAGGTGCTGATTTTGGTTTTATTAAATTTGGCTCACGAGTAGATATGTTTTTGCCATTAGATACAAAAATCAATGTAGTCTTAGGTCAGAAAGTAAAAGGTGGCATTACAGTGATTGGCGAATTGCCTAAGTAATTTTCATTTTAGTTTATAAATAGTAATATTTTGATAAGCACCAACGCTATCAGTCAAATACTTTTGTAGTATTTTGTCGTTTTTCCAATCTTCATTTCCTAAAATCAAAAAATCAGCTTGTCGGTTTTGCAAGATGCTTTTGTAGTCATTAAATGCTGTATATCCTTTTCTGCGAAGTAAGGATAAAGTTTTATTTGGCGAATCGTCAGGAAGTGATAGTATAATTTTGTTTTCGTCAACACCTAATGTTTCCAAGCATTCATGAAAGGCTATTGTTCCATAAAATGGATTGTTGCGGCTGTCTAATTGTTTGCTTGCTACTTCTTGCTTGCAAAGTATAAAATTGAGCAATAGCAAAAGAAAAAGCACGGTGTGTGCAAATATATTTTCTGCATGAAAAGTATTATAGGTTTTTAAGATGCCAATAATGTTGAACAAGAAGGCAATGAAGAAAAATGTGTAATAATATTCATGACCAATTAGTTTTTGATAAAACAAAATAATATAAACCAAAGTAAATAAAACGGACAAGGAAATAATCTGCAATAAACTTTTGTCAAGCTTATTACGATGATAAATAAAATAACCCAATCCAATGAGTAATACTATTAAAGTAGGTCGCCAAAAATAATTATTGCTCCAAGAAATCGCCATGCGCCACGCACCTAATCCAATGTCGTAGGCGCTCAGTTTCCATACAGGAAATAGGTTCAAGAAAAAATACTTATCGTGATGCATGTAATTGTAGCGCTTAGCAAATGCATACCACAATACCAACACAGCGAAAGACAACATAAAAAACAACAAAAATGCAATTGGTGGTTTCTTGCGAATTTGTTCTTTCTGTTGTATTAGAAAAAATGCACTGGCTATAATAATATTTAAAGCTTGACTTGCCTTTAATAAACCAGCTATGGTGAAAAATACAAAAGAGAAAAGTAATAATAAATTGTTTTGTTTTGCTACTGCGTATAAGAAAATTGCCCAGGCAATATAGGAAAATGCAAGTGCTGGCACATCAGTCAAAAAATTATTACCATAAAAAATTAATAGCGGTGAAGTGAGCAATAATAAGCTAGCGCAAAGTGCTAAAAATCGTCTTTGCAAAAAGAAAAAGGCAATGAAATAGGTAGCCATGATGCCTATAAAAAACAAAAATGTATGTAAAAAACGCAAGGCAAAAACGGCGTTTGAAAATTGAGCTGCTATAAAATATGTGAGCGGAAATTCACCGACTGATTTGCCATTTATCGCTTGCAAATTATACACTTCAGGTTTCAAAAACGGCAAATTAAATTGCTGATAATTTTCTGTCATTGCCCAGCAGTCGGCTTGCCGCCAAAGATGCGAGCCTTGTGGTAATTGTTGCCATAATGAAGGAAAATCATACAGTAAAACTATTGCTACAAATGTAATTAACAATAGCACAATGTAACTGTAGTGAAATCTCATACAATAAAAATACAGTTATATAAACTAAAAACAAAAAGCCAGACAAATATGTCTGGCTTGTAATGGTGATTATTTAGCGTTTAATAGCCAAATATTTGTTGAAGTGTATATTTGTTTACTTTGCCATATTTATTTAAACCAGCTATGTCTATTCTTTTTTCGTCGCCAATAATATTTAAACTATATGGTTTTCTAGATAACATAGATTTATGAAATGCGTTGATATCGCTAAATGTCATCTTGTCCAACATTTTATAAGTTTTTTCGCGTATGTCGTAGTTGATACCATGACGCTGAGCATCTAAGAAACTAAACAATAATTGTTGTTTGATAATACGTGAAGTAGCAAAATTATTTTTCAAAGCAGTTTTGCTAACTTCAAAGAATTTTTCTGAGTAAGGCAATGAATCTAATAATTCTTGCATGCCTTTAATGGCATCATTCATTTTATCAGATTGACAGCCTACATAAGCACGTATTAGATTAGGTTCACCTTTTTTAAATGCAGTTCCGTACTGAGCATACGTAGAATATGCAAGTGCTTTCGATTCACGAATCGTTTGGAAAACAATACCAGACATGCCACTGCCAAAATATTCGTTAAACAATGAAATAGTTGGTATCAAAATAGGATTATAAATCGCAGAATATCGATTCCAGCTAATCTCGGTTTGTACCATATTGTATGGAGCAAAATTGACTTCGCTCGTTGTTAGTTTTCTAAATTTAAAAGGTATGGGAATCGGCAATGCTTTTGTGGTAATTGAATTTTTATGATACATTGACAAACTAGAAACCAATGTTTTATTGTCTTCTGGGCCGTAGTATAAAATTTTATGAATATACTTGGTCAGGTTTTTTAAAATCATTACCAGCTCTTCACTTCTCAATTTTTTTAATTCGGCATCAGACAGTTTGTTATTATACGGATTCTTGATGCCGTAATTAGCAATATTTGTCAATCCTGCTAATATTTTTCCTTTCGATAGTTTGTCGTTGTTTCGTGCTTGTATATAATCGTTGATAAATGCATTTAATTTATTTTGGTCTGGTTGACAACTGACGAATAAATGTTCGAGCAATTCAACAGATTTTGCAAAATTTTTATTCAAACCAGTTATTTGAATTGTCGTTGTACGTGGTTCACATTGTGTACTGTAGTCTGTTGCTAATTTATAGAATTCTTTTTTCAAATCTTCAGACGAATATCGGTCAGTGTTTAAATAGTTTAAGTATTCTAATGCAATTGGCAATTTCTTGATATGATTGCTGCCCATTTCGAAATAATAGTAAAGCGTAAAAAGCTGATTTTCCGTATTGACAACACTGTACACTGCATTTTTATTAGACAATCCTTGTTGGATATCTTTTTTGAAATTTGCAAAAACTGGAGTTATTGGGTCAACTTTATTTGCTATTATCATTTTCACAAAATCAGATTGTGCATTTCGGTTGACTTCAACTTCGTGGATAGGTGGTTTTTCTACTTTAATTACACTGCTATCCATTCCTGTTTTTTTATACACTACAACATAATTATTGCCAAACCATTTATTGGCAAATGCTTGCACATCTTGTTTGTTATAACTCTTTATTTCTTCATAAAATGAAAGCTCATCTTTCCAGTTTACATTTTTGATAAAAGCATCTAATAAATTGTAAGCTCTGTTATTATTGCTTTCCATTTTTTGCAATTTCTCTTTTTCAAAGTTGTTTTTTACGGCTTGTAATAAACTCTCATCAAAATTTCCCTTCTTCAGATTTTCCATTTCATGCAGCAATAGGCTTTTAACTTCTTCTAAAGTTTGACCTTGCTTAGGTTTGCCTTCTAGCACATACATGCTATAATCTTTCATGCTTTGTGCATAAGATACTGCTTCCAAAGTTTTTTGTTGTTGATTGATATTAATATCTATCAGACCTGCTGTTCCATTTGCCAAAATTCTGTCGATGAATTGCAATAAGCCAGCTTCTTTTGAATTAGCACCTGGCAATCTGTAAGCGATATCTACCCATTCATCTTTAGGACCATATACTGTTTTTTCAATAGGTGCAGTAATATCTGTTTCGATAGGTGCTTTGTAGGGTTCAACAGGTTTTGCAACAAATCCACCAAATTTTTCATCTACCTCTTTTATTACTTTATCAGGGTCAAAATCGCCAGCTAATACCATGCACATATTGTTGGGAACATAATATTTTTCGTAGTATTTACGAATTTCTTTTAAAGAAGGATTTTTTAAATGTTCGATGGTTCCAATCGTAGTTTGTTGTCCATAATTATGTGTTGGAAATAAGCTTGCCAATAAAACCTCTTGCGCTTTCCATTCGTCATTGTCTAAAGAGCGATTTTTTTCTTCGTACACCGCTTCTAATTCTGTATGGAAAATTCTGAAAACAGGATTTCTAAATCGTTCCGATTCTATTGTTAGCCAATTGCTAATTTGGTTGGCAGGAATGTCATTGACATAAGCCGTTTGCTCATACCAAGTAAAAGCATTGGTGCCTTTCGCTCCAATGATACTCATGAGTTTATCGTATTCATTCGCAATCGCATATTTTGCAGCAATACCACTGGTAGAGTCGATAGCAGCATAAATTTTTGCGCGCTCCACTTCGTCAGTAGTAGAATTATAATGCTCATATAAATCATCAATTTTATCTAAATAGGGTTTTTCTTTTGACCAATCTAATGAGCCATATTTATCAGTGCCTTTAAATAACATGTGCTCAAGGTAATGTGCCAAACCAGTGTGATTTGCAGGGTCTGTATTGCTACCAGCCTTGGTGGCAATAATGGTCTGCAAACGTGGCTCGTCTTTGTTGACACTCATGATTACAGTAAATCCGTTTTTGAGTGTATAAAATCTTGTTTTTAGTGGATCGTCTTTTACGTATTGATAGGTGTAATCACCTGTTTTTGCAGTGCTCCACTCATACGCTTGTTGCGCAAATCCGATAGTTGCCATACTGACAACACAAAGGGAAATAAATAGTTTTTTCATAATGATATTTAATGATACTAAGTAAACTTAGCGACAATAAAGATATTGCTATTCTGTAATATGATATATTAAATATTACTTGCTGAGAATTTCTATCTGATTTTCTTTGTTGGCTATTATTTGTGGTGAGCCTTTGTATTCGCTAATTTTCCCTTTCACACATATTTCTTTGCCTTGTAAATATACTTCAGGTACATAAGAAAAGTGACTTCTGTCTTGTCCAAAAATCATTATTGTAAATACATGCTCAGGATATTTTTTATCTAAATTGATATAGGTTGGGTTTGTTTTTCCGTTTTCATTGTATTTCGTGCTGACCACTTTGCCACACACACAAGCTTGTTTGTCGATGTATTCTTTTACTTGTGTGGTGTTGATTTTTCCTTTTCCATAGTTCTTACTACTAATTTTGCTTGAACTATTTTTGAAATAATTTTTTTCGAATGCAGTAATGTCTTGTTGTGCTTCTAATGTATTTTCTATTTCATTTTCCATTTTTGGAAAGAAATCGATGCCACTTAATTTTTCTATACTATCAATACTAACGACATGCTTATCTAACTCAAATGGCACATTTTTATTTGGATAGATAAATGCGATTGCTTTGAAATCAGGTGCATAATAATCGACAACAATTTTAAAGATATATTCAGGAATAGAAACTTTAAAAGAACCTTGTGGAATTTTTGGCAAATTATCTTGTAGTATTGGACCTGTAACAACGATAAGTTCATTGTTGTCAATTGCCCATTCGCGCACTTGCATTTCTAATTTGTTCCAGGCGCCTTGATTGAGTTCTTTATTTTGAGGAATTATGTTTGAATAAAAATACGATTCACTCAATGCATAGCGATTCCATTTAAAATCAGCAGAAGCTGCTAGGTGTCCTCGGTCAAAACCACTGTACCAATAGTCAGTAGAATCAGACATATTTTGTTTTATAGCAGGGTCTGGCCTAAAATCATTGGTGCGCGTTGCACTGCCATACAAAATATCTTTTGGAATTACATGCACCACATAATTGGGAACACGATGTGAAGGATTATAACTTGTTGTGAATGCAGCATGTTTTACCAAAACTTCATTTGGAATCGGAGCTGCAATGCCAACAGAATCGATTAGTTTCTGGATATATTTTATCTTGTTTTTTTCTAAGTCTGAAAAAATATTTTTTTGTATTTGGTAAGATATTGTAGAATCTTGGCTGTAGGAAGAAGTAAACTGACAAATGACAAAAGCCAGGAATAAAAATATTTTTCCTGTCATTCTCGCGTAAGCAGGAATCTTATTAAAAATTAAAATGAGATTCCTTTTTTCTAGGGAATGACATTCAATCTTATTGATATTTATTTTTGAATTCATATTAATTCTACAAAAATAAGAAAGATTCTTCACTTTGCTCAGCATAGCAATTGGAATAAACAAAAAACGAGCCAATAAAAATTGACTCGTTTTATTTTGATGTTTGTGAATTATAATACTTTAATGGCTCATTCGAGTATAACGATATCTAGTCATTATAAATTGAATCTATTTCTTTGTTGTATTTTTCATTGATGACTTTTCGTTTCAACTTCATCGTTGGTGTCAACTCCGTAGTTTCAGGTGTCCATTCTGATTTTAGTAATTTGAATTTTTTGATTTGCTCAATATGGCTAAAATTAGGATTTACTTCATCAATAATACTTTGGTATTTTGCTTGCACTTTTGGATTTACAATCAATTCATCTCTAGAGGCAAATGTGATGTCATTTTCCGTAGCAAATTGCTCTAACACAGGAAACGCAGGAACGATTAATGCAGAAACAAATTTTTTGCTTTCTCCAATCACCATAATTTGTTCGATAAAGAAATTTTCTCTGAACTTGCTTTCAATAGGTGCTGGTGCCACATATTTGCCACCTGATGTTTTTAATAATTCTTTCTTTCTGTCTGTAATCTTCAAAAATTTATTGCCAGCATTATTGGTGACAAATGTGCCCACATCACCTGTGCTAAACCAACCATCTTCCGTTAAAACTTCATTGGTTTTTTCTACTTCTTTATAATAACCCATCATGATGTTTGGCCCTTTTGCTAAAATTTCACCGTCTTCTGCAATTTTAATTTCTACATCTTTGATAGGCATACCTACCGTTCCTAACATCGCGCCACCTTCTGCAAAGCGATTGAATGTTAATACAGGCGATGTTTCTGTTAAGCCATAACCTTCGCGAATTGGAATACCTGCCGCAGAAAACACACGCGCCATTTTTAGTGGACAAGCCGCTGAGCCAGTAACAATTCCCATAATTCTACCACCTAATCCTTCGCGCCATTTAGAGAAAATCAGCTTATCTGCAATTTTAAATGTAAAAGATGGTTTTTGGTCGTAATCGTATTTGTCAGCCATTTCCAAAGCCCAGAAAAATAATTTCTTTTTCAAGCCTGTTAATGCCAATCCTTTATTGACAATACCTTCATAGACTTTTTCTAATAAACGTGGTACTGTTGTAAAGAAATGCGGTCGAACAGTTCCCAATTTATCTTTTAGTGTGTCGATGTCTGAATAATATACATTTGCGCCAGTATGCAAATAGGTATAAATAACCATGCGTTCGAAAATATGGCACAATGGTAAGAAACTCAAAGCGACATGACCCGCTTCGATAGGCAACTCAGCACGTACTGTCAAAACATTGGATACAATATTTTGATGAGAAAGCATTACGCCTTTAGGTGTGCCCGTTGTGCCTGAAGTATAAATAAGTGTCGCCAAATCTTTTTCATCTACCGTGTCGGAGATAGCTTTGATGTCAGCGACATTGCCACCTTCACCAGCTTTTATTATTTCTTCGTAGCAAGCAGCACCTTCCACTTGGTCAAAAGTATAAATACCTTGCAAACTGGGAACACTTGCTTTTAAATCCTTTACTTTTTCGTACAATTTAGCATCAGAAACGATACAGATTTTTGCTTCCGCATGGTTTAAGATATATTCATAATCTTTAGTGCTGATAGTAGGATATAATGGCACATTGATGGCACCGATTTGTCCAATTCCTTGGTCGCATATATTCCATTCTGTACGGTTAGCTGATGTTACTACGGCCACTTTATCGCCTTTATTGATGCCAAGTTTCAGCAAGCCTAAGCTCATATTGTTGGATTGTTGAATCAATTCATCAGTGCTTAGTTTCCACCATTCTCCATTTTTTACAGTAGCAATGGCTACCTGTTGCGGATGGTTCGCTTTTTGAAAATGTAAAACATCAAATAATCTTTTTACTTGCATGACTGGTTTATAATTTATGGTAAAATGAATGAATTAAGTCTTTGTATTTCTCGGTTATTTTCTTTCTTTTTAATTTCATGGTGGCGGTCAGCATATTGTTTTCGACAGTCCATTCGTCTGCCAGCAATTCAAAATGCTTGATTTGCTCCACTTTGCCAAAGTTAACATTTAATTCTGTAATAATTCTCTTATATAATTCTTTAATCTGTTGGTTTTCTATTAATTCTTCATTAGATAATGCTTTAATTTCATTTTTTGCCGCCCATTCTCTTAAATTCTCGAAATTTGGAATAATTAATGCAGAAATGAATTTTTCACCATCGCCTTGTAGGGCAATTTGTTCAATATAGAAAGATTCTTTGAGCTTGTTTTCTATGGGCGACGGCGCCACATACTTGCCACCAGAGGTCTTAAAAAGCTCTTTTTTGCGGTCTGTTATTTTTAAATATCCATCACTCGTAAATTCGCCAATATCGCCTGTGAGCAACCAGCCTTCGTTGTTGAACGATTTTTTAGTTTCTTCTTCATTTTTATAATAGCCTAGCATCACATTTGGAGCTTTTATCAAAATTTCACCATCTTCAGCAATTTTAATTTGAACACTCGACAATAATTTACCGACACAGCCTGCTCTGAATTCTTGCTGACGAAATGGCACAACGCTGACTACAGGCGAACATTCTGTGAGGCCATAACCTTCAAGTATCGGAATGCCTGCATTGGTAAAAATTGTTGCCAACCTCGCTTGCAAGGGCGCAGAACCACAAATAATTGCTTTAATATTCCCTCCTAGTGCTTCGCGCCATTTATTAAAAACGAGCTTGTTGGCAATATATAAATTCGTTGATTCTACCAATGTCCTCGTTTTGCCTAATTCTGTATTTTGCGCCTGTGCCACCGACCAAAAAAATAGATTTTTCTTAAAACCATTTAGTGTTTGTCCTTTCTTGATTATTTTTTCGAAAACACGCTCTAATAGCCTTGGTACTGTAGTGAAGTAATTAGGCTTGATATCTTGTAAATGCTCAGAAATAGTTTCCAATCCATCAGCGAAATAAATAGAAACACCTCCTGCAAAATAGACGTAATTGATGGTGCGCTCGAATACATGACTTAAAGGCAAGAAGCTTAATATGACTTCTCCTTTGCCGACAGGAATAGCTTTAAGACAATCTTTTACATTGGACACGATGTTGTTATGAGATAGCATCACGCCTTTAGGTATGCCAGTTGTACCTGATGTATAAATGATTGTCGCTAAATCGCTAGCTTGGATACTTTGTTTTATGGTGTTTACTTTCTCCACCAGTATTTTGTCATTAGTCAATAATGTTTTCCAATTCGTTACATTGTCAACGATATCAAAACTAAAAACACCTTTTAGGCTGGGAACTAGCGGAATAATCTGTGCTATTTTTCGGTACATCAGCTTGTCTGAGACGAACACGTATTTCACTTCAGCATGATTAAAGATAAATTCGTATTCTTTGCTACTGATAGTTGGATATACTGGAATATCTACGACACCAATTTGCATACAGGCTAAGTCAGTAAAATGCCATTCTGGTCTGTTGCTAGTAGAAATGATAGCAACAGTATCGCCTTTTTGTAAGCCTAATTGCAGTAAGCCTTGGCTGAGTTGATTGGCTGTTTCAATAAATGTCTGCGTGGAGTAGTGAGTCCACGTTTTTTTGTCTTCCCTACGCGACAGACATTTCTCTAAGGGACTGTTTATTTGCTGATGCGCAATGATATCAAATATTCGACTATATGGCACGCTGTTGTATTAAAGTGAATTTCAAATTTATAAAATAAATTCCGTTGAACAACGGCTTATTCTAAAAAGTTCTTATTTCAAGCAAAAGTGGTGTACACCTTTCTGTTTTATTTGTAAAAACCAAATAAGACTTCGTAACATAATCTTGTGAATTTCCATTTTTAAAAATTATATTCGTTGTGCTCATTTTTATGGAAAAAAAATCGTCATTAATTATTTATAAAGCATCGGCAGGCTCTGGCAAAACCTATGCCTTAGCAAAAGAATATCTTAAAATAGTAATACAAAATCCTTATGATTATAAGAGAATATTAGCCGTAACATTTACGAAGAAGGCGACGGCAGAAATGAAATCGCGAATTGTAGAATATCTAATTTTATTAGAAAAGAAAAGCGATACAGTAGATACGTTGCGCAACTCCATTATAGACGAAATTAAAGAAGCAAATGGCATTGATGTTTCTGCTGTGTTTGACAAGCATACTCGCATCGCACTGCAACTTATTTTGCATGACTATTCGCATTTTAATGTCTCTACCATAGATAGCTTTTTTCAAAGTATCATACGTGCTTACGCTAAAGAGTTAGATTTACCCATTGGCATGGAAGTGGAATTAGATACAGCATCGGTTATTGAAGAAGCAATACAAGCTGTGTTGAAAGAATATAAAACGGATAATGATACGTTCTCCAGTTGGATAGAAGCCTATATTTTTGAGAAAATAGATGACGACAAAGGTTGGAATATCGAGAAAAACATTGCATCATTAGCCAAGGAATTGCTCAATGAAGACTATCGATTGCTGACGGAAGACAGGCATCAGTCTTTCAGCATTGACAACTATAAAGAAACACGTTTGGCATTGAAAAAAATTGTAGCAAATTATCGTCAAGCCATGGATGATTTGGTGCAAAATTTTGAACAAGAAATAGAGCGGCAAGCCATCGACTTAAGATTATTTAAAGGCAAAAGCACTTTTATTTCTTTTGTGTCAAAAATTAAAAATGACGCGCCAGAATTTACAGATACCATTCTGAATATGATGGCGAGCGACGAAGTGTTATCTAAAGAAACTGCAAAAGATAGTGTCCTTAAAATAACAATGGAAACCGCATGGCATAACACGGTAAAGCCATTTTTATTAGCGATAGCCAATTTAATAGAAAACAAGAGTAAGCAATATCATGCAGCGATTATTGTTCTGAAAAATATTTATTCGCTTGCGCTTCTCGAAATGATAAATGAGAAAATAAAAGCCTATAAACAAGAAAATAATCTCATTTTAATTTCTGATACTAACCAGATTGTAAGCTTAATAGCTCGACATGAAGATGTACCTTTTATATTTGAAAAATCAGCCAGTTTTTTGAAGTATATTTTAATTGACGAATTTCAAGATACATCGACTTTGCAATGGCATGGCTTATTGCCATTATTATTAGAGATTTTACAATCAACTGAAGGTTTGGTATTAATAGTTGGCGATCCAAAACAAAGTATTTATAGGTGGCGTGGTGGAAAAATGGAATTGATGATAGATGGCATTTCATCAGCATTTACTGACTATTTGGAACCAAAAAATCAGAAGACACTAAGTGTGAATTTTAGAAGTGCACAAGAAATTGTAGATTTTAATAATGCATTTTTTACTACTTTAAAAAATATAATTCCATTAGACAATCCGTATTTTGAGCGCGTACTAGCCGATGTGGAGCAAAAAGCAAATAGAACAAAAATTAGCGGATATGTGCGTTGTCAATGGCTTGAACCTATCAAAGGTGAAGATGTGTGTCTTCCTGCTATTTTAGCAATTGTTAAAGATGTTACTGCATATAAAAAACACAGCGATATTGCCATTTTAGTGCGCACAAACTTACATGGAAATGTAGTCGCAAATTATTTACAAGAGCAAGGTGTTCCAGTGATGTCTGCAGAATCATTACTACTCAGTGGTCAAGCAAATATAACCTTATTGCTGTCAGCATTAACATATATATTGCATAGCAATGAAGATTTTTATGTCATTCAATTTAATTATTTGCTAGCACAGTATTTACAAAAACCTCACTTGGAAAATTATTTACAGAAACAAAATAAACAGTATTTTTTTGAAAATGAATTTCCATTATTTCAAAGAAAAAATACTTCAACATTGCGTAGTATTTCTATTAACGAACTTGTGTTTCAGGTAGTGCAAGCATTGCAATTTGATAGGCAACTCGATGAGTATTTGTTAAGATTTCAAGATATAGCCCATCAATTTGCACAGCAGCGTAGCACATCGTTAAACGATTTTATTAATTATTGGCACGAAAATGAAGATAAATTATCCATATTGCCACCAGAAGGTATTGATGCGGTAAATATTATGACCATTCATAAGTCAAAAGGTTTGCAATTTCCTGTTGTGATTATGCCATATGCAAATCAGGAATTAAAACCAAAATCGGAAAGTTTGATTTGGATAAATAGCGATGAAAAACCATTTAATAAGTTGAATGCATTTCCAGTAAATCTTACATCTAAAACAAAAGACAGCCTTTTTGAAGCGGAATATTTGAAAGAATTTAGTGCCACTTATTTAGACAATATTAATATTCTATATGTAGCCTTTACAAGAGCAGAAGAGCAACTATATGTCTTAGCAGATGCATCGAAGAGTGATAGTAAAGACAAATCGCCACTGCCAAATTTCATGAATAAATTGATACATAAAGTGGTGCAATCAATGCACTTAGAAAATGCACAATTTGAAGCAAATTGTTTTACTTATGGTACTGTCAATACAAACAAACAAGCGTCGGAAGAAATAAACACAACGGCTTATCTATCACCACAACATTTTACAGATTTTAAAACGAAAGTACCTTTAGCTATTACGACATCATATAATGAAGCACAAGAAAAAGGCACGAAAATGCATGAAGTACTAGCAAAAATTAAACAAAAAAATCAATGGAAAAATGCGATAGCTTCAACCGTGACAGATGATGATGGCTATTACGCGCAACAGACACAACTAGTGTTGCAGTTTTTTGAAAAACAACAATGGTTTGATGAAAAATGGCAACATATCAATGAGCGCAGTTTTACATTTAATGGTGAATTTATGCGCGCAGATAAAATTCTGTTATCAGCGGATAGTTGTATTATTATCGACTATAAAACTGGCGCAAAAGAAAATACACATATACATCAATTGCAAAATTACAAAGCTGCTTACGCTACATTTGTGCCACAAAAAGTGAGCGCCTTTTTACTTTATATCGATACCTTAGAACTTCAAGAAATATAAAAAGCAAAATGCATACAATCCATCAACAATACGAAAATATTTTTGAAATTATTACACTTGCTAATGCGCATCATACGGCCAAAGTTGTAGTAAATATTGGTAATTCCTTGTTTTCCTACACAAAAAATAGACTTGAATATTTACATTTCCCTTTTGATTTACAAGAATATGCCAACAACGATAAATTAGCAGGAAATCCATTTATGCATCCTTGGGCAAACCGTTTAGAAAGTAATTGCATACGTGTTGAAAATTTACAATACAACTTTCCTATACAACAGCAACATCTATTGTACAGAGATGGAAACCAATTGCCATTACATGGTTTATTGTTGAAGTCAAATAAATGGAAAACGATTACAACACAAGCTTCAGCATTGCAATGCAAGCACGTCGCAGCGTATATATTTGATGGTGAAGATGAATTATCCATTTTCCCATTTTTACACAATATTCAGATGACTCATATTTTGCGTGATGATACGCTACATATCGAAACAGTGATTCATAATCTGGATAAAAAAGATATGCCAATTAGCTTTGGCTTTCATCCGTATTTTAAAAAGTTAGATGCGCATGCAAAATTACATTTAGCAGCATCCAATAAGATTGAAACCAATAGCTTGATGATTCCAACAGGCCAGGTGACAGCGAAAGAAAAATGCTGGAATTTTATCAATCATGAAATTGCGATTGATGATGTAATGTTCGATGATGGATTTCAAGATTTATTATTTGAAAATGGAATGGCAGATTTTTCTTTGGACAATATACATGTTCTGTTTTGCGATCAATATCCATTTGCACAAGTGTATTCGCCAAGCACCATAGATAAGCCTTATGTTTGTATTGAACCAATGACAGCACCTACAAATGCGCTGAATTCAAATGCCTGCCAACTGTTGAAGTCAAATGAAACTTTTTCTGCTTCTTTTTCTATAAAAATAGCGTAGATTGTTTGGAGTACTGTTTTATTGAAAAACATATCTCGCTTAATCATGTTTTATTAAAAAAAATCAATGTCAGTAAAGTAAACAGCATAGCAATTAGGCACATATTTTGATTATCTTCGTTACATTAAATATTGGTATGAACAAATTTCTATTAACAACTGCATTTTTCTTCACTGCTTTTTTTGCAGTACATGCACAAATGCCTGCAATTGGCACAAAAGCGACAGAATTAAATTATAAAGATCCATCTGGCAAAGAAATCGCATTGTCATCATTAAAAGGTAATATGGTTTTGCTCGATTTTTGGGCATCTTGGTGTGGTCCGTGCCGTAGAAACAATCCTGCATTAGTGGCCTTGTACTCTAAATTTCAAAATAAAAAATGGGTAAAAGGCGTAAAAGGCTTTACTGTGTATAGCCTTTCCTTAGATCAAAATGCAGAAAATTGGAAAGCTGCCATTCAGCAAGATGGCCTAGTATGGCCTTACCATGTTTCAGATCTAAAAGGCTGGAATGCAGAAGGAGCAGCAAAATATGGCATTCGCTCTATTCCGCAAACAGTATTAATCGACGAAACAGGATATGTGATTGCGATTAATCCATCACATAATTTAGTCGATCAATTAGTAAGCAAAAAACTGAGCAGCGGAACGACTCCTAGCAAAACCAAATCGAAAACCAAATCGTCAAAATCAATCAAAAAATAAGTGCCAAATTGACGTAAAATGCAATTGGCAAACAATTTGACTTAGATTGTTAAAATCTTAGTTATGATAGAGGAAAAAGAGACTATAGTTGATGCGCAAACAGAACAGCAGGTCGTCGAGGAAAATAAAAATCAGTCAGAAAGTCAGCAAGAATCAAAAAATGCTGCAAATGAGTTTGCCGCAGAGGACGAATTGTCGGCTTTTAAAAAAGAAATAGAAGAGCAAAAAGACAAATATTTAAGACTATTTGCAGAATTTGACAATTTCAAAAAACGCAATGCCAAAGAACGTTTGGAGTTGTTTAAAACAGCAGGTCAAGATATTGTACGCGAACTATTACCCGTATTAGATGATTTTAACAGAGCAGACAAAGTTTATCAACAAGATAATAATGCAGAAAATTTTGTCGTTGGATTGAAATTAATTCAAGAAAAATTTCATAAAACTTTACAAAACAAAGGGCTTAAAGCAATTGATAGCATAGGTAAAGATTTTGATGTGGCACAGCACGAAGCCATCGCAGAAGTGCCTGCGCCAACACCAGAGTTAGCAGGTAAAATTTTGGACGAAGTAGAAACAGGCTACACCTTGAACGATACAATTATTCGATATGCAAAAGTGGTTGTAGGTAAATAAAAATAGAAACGATTAGAGAGTTTTAACAACTGCGAAGCAGAAAACAACAAGCAATAACAATGGCAAAAAGAGATTATTACGAAGTATTAGGTGTAGCAAAAGGTGCCAGTGCCGATGATATAAAAAAATCATACCGCAAATTAGCATTACAATATCATCCAGATAGAAATCCTGGTGACAAAGTAGCGGAAGAAAAATTCAAAGAAGCAGCAGAAGCATATGATATATTAAGTAATGATGAGAAACGCGCGCGCTATGACCGATTTGGACATCAAGGTGCTGCTGGTGGTTTTGGTGGAGGTCAAGGTATGAATATGGATGATATCTTCTCTCAATTTGGCGATATCTTTGGCGGTGGCGGTGATGGCAATCCATTTGAGTCATTTTTTGGTGGCGGTGGCAGAAGAAAAGAGCGTGGTCGCGGACAACGTGGAAGCAATTTGCGTGTTAAAGTAAAAATGGATTTAGAAGAAATTGCAAATGGCGCACAGAAAAAAATTAAAGTAAAAAAACATATCGTTTGCGATACTTGCTCAGGCATTGGCGCAAAAGATAGTTCTTCCTATCAAACTTGTAATACCTGCAATGGCAGTGGTGTGGTGCGCAAAGTGACACAAACTTTTCTGGGTCAGATGGCAACAACAGGCACTTGCCCAACGTGTGAAGGGGAAGGAAAAATTATTACCAATAAATGTACTAAATGCCGAGGCGAAGGTCGTGTGTATGGCGAAGAAATTGTGAGTATCGATATACCTGCTGGTGTAAGCGAAGGTATTCAACTCTCGATGAATGGTAAAGGAAATGCTGGCATACGAGGAGGTTATCCTGGTGATTTATTAATCAATATCGAAGAAACACCACATCCTGAGCTGAAACGCGAAGACACGAATATTATTTATCATTTATACCTGAATTTTGCAGAAGCAGCATTAGGCACACAAGCAGAAGTACCAACAATTGGTGGAAGCGCAAAAATAAAAATTCCAAAAGGAACACAAAGTGGCAAGCTTTTCCGTTTGCAAGGCAAAGGAATTCCAAGCTTAAATGGTTATGGAAAAGGCGACCAAATAGTAGAAGTGCAAGTGTTTACGCCACAAGACTTAACAACAGAAGAAACAGCATTGTTGGAGAAATTAAGAGATTCAAAAAATTTCAATCCACAAGTGCAAAAAGAAAAAAATAAAGGCTTCTTCGATAAGTTTTTTCATTAATAAAACATAGCGTCAAAAATTCTGTTGTAATAAATTATCTCACAAGGATACTTATATTTACACATTAAATTTTTCAATTTGTATTTGTTAGATGTACAACATATCTCAAAGACGTTTCAGCAAAATATAGCACTTCAAGAGGTGTCTTTGTCGATTGACAAGCATAAAATTTATGGCTTGCTAGGACCAAATGGTGCAGGAAAAACCACATTAATACGAACAATAACACAAATCTTTTTTCCAGACAGTGGCCATCTTTTTTTCAATGGAGAACCTTTAGCAGAAAAACACCAAAATCTGATTGGATACATGCCTGAAGAACGTGGCTTGTATAAAAAAATGAAAGTAGGTGAGCAGTTGATGTATTTTGCGCAATTGCGCAATTTCACCAAAGCACAAGCAACAGAAAAAATCAACTTTTGGCTAAAAAAATTAGACATAGAAAGCTGGCGCAATAAAACCATTGAAGAGCTGTCAAAAGGAATGCAGCAAAAAGTACAATTCGTTGCTACGGTACTACACAATCCAACCTTATTGATATTAGATGAGCCATTCTCTGGCCTCGATCCAATTAATGCAGAGCTTATAAAAAATGAAATATTTGAATTGCAACAAGCCGGCACTACTATTATCTTCTCAACACATAGAATGGAAAATGTAGAAGAAATTTGTAAAGATATTTTCCTAATTAATAAAGGTAAGATATTGTTGAATGGAAATGTACAAGCGATAAAACAAGACTACAAAAAACATTTAATAAGCGTTGAGACAGCAAACAAGGTA
>JADKZZ010000111.1 GCA_020848475.1 Chitinophagales bacterium
AATAAAAATCAAATCTTCTGAACCTTTTCTATTCGACAGACGTATATTTAGATAATCATTATGCTCATTACCAATATAAAATACTTGTTCAATGTTCGTGAAGCAACTCATTTATTGCGTGGGCATGCATTAGCGGAATTACCAACATTAGAAAATGCATTTTTAAAAATTAAAGACGGCTACATTGAGGATTATGGTTCGATGCATACACTTGAAGAGGAAGATTTTAAACAAGAAATTTACGATGCAAAACAATCATCAATCTTACCATGTTGGTGCGACAGCCATACGCATCTTGTTTTTGCTACTACACGTGAAAATGAATTTATCGATAAAATAAAAGGATTGAGTTATGCAGAAATTGCTGCTAAAGGTGGTGGCATTTTAAACTCTGCAAAAAAAATAAATGAAACACCAGAAGATACATTATACTTAGATGCGCAAGCACGATTAGCTGAGCTCATACAGCTTGGCACTGGTGCAATAGAAATAAAAAGTGGCTATGGTTTAAGTATAGAAGGCGAATTAAAAATACTACGCGTAATAAAAAAATTAAAGGAACAAAATATAATTCCAATCAAAGCTACATTCTTGGGCGCACATGCTATACCTAATGCGTATAAAAATAATAGAAGTGCCTACATTGATATTATTATTCATGAGATGCTTCCCAAAATTGCAGCAGAAAATCTAGCTGATTATATAGATGTTTTTTGTGAAGATGGATTTTTTACACCAAAAGAAACGATTCAAATTTGCAAGGCAGGAATGCAATATGGCTTACAAGCAAAAATACATGCTAACCAATTAAACATTTCAGGCGGCGTACAAGCTGGAATTAGTGTTAATGCCATTTCTGTAGATCATTTAGAAACAATTGGCGAGGAAGAAATTGCATTATTAGCAAAAGAAACAGCTCCTATTGCAACGCTTTTACCGAGTTGTTCTTTCTTTTTGAATATGCATTATGCACCTGCACGAACATTAATAGAAAACAATGCTGCCATTGCCTTAGCATCTGATTATAATCCTGGCTCCTCGCCTTCTGGAAATATGAATTTTGTGGTTTCTTTAGCATGTACTCAAATGAAAATGCTACCAGAAGAAGCGATAAATGCTGCCACCATAAATGGTGCTTTTGCCTTGGAAGTAGAACATCTTGTTGGCAGTATCACACGTGGTAAAAAAGCTAACTTTATTATTACAAAAAACATTCCGTCATTAGCTTTTTTGCCATATCAATTTGGAACGAATAACATTAATACGGTCGTGATAAATGGTAATATTTTGTAAGTAACCAATTATAGGTATTTTAAATAAAATAATTGGGTTTTGAATATAATGTGAATATAATTTGACTTCAGTTTAACGAACATCTAACATTAATACACTAATTTTGTGGACTATTTTAGTCCTATGAGTATATTAGGTGAAGACACAAAACAAAAAGGTTCAATAGATAGAAGTAGATCTAATCTATTACGTGACCTTGAACAACCAACGCTCTTATTTTTATGCCGTGTAATGCCAAGGTTTTTAACGCCTGACATACTTACGGCTATTGGAATGCTGGGTACCTTATTAATTTTTGCTGCATTTTACATGGCACATAGCTTAAACAATAAAATCTATTTATTGTTTGCGGTGCTAGGATTTGCCATAAACTGGTTCGGCGACTCCTTAGATGGTAGAATTGCCTATTATCGTAATATTCCTAGAAAATGGTATGGCTTTGCACTGGATTGTGTAATGGATTGGATTTCATTAGTATTTATGAGTGCAGGATTTTTCTTGTATATCGAGCCAGATTTTCAAATTTATGTATTCCTATTTGCTTGTAATTATGGTTGGGTTGTTTTGATGGCTCAATTAAAATACAAAATTACGGATAAATACTCTATTGATCCAGGCCCAATTGGTCCAACAGAAGTGCGAATATTGCTTTGTTTGGTCATTATTGCTGAATGGTATTTTGGTAATGTTTTAATTTATTTCTCTACCATAGGAAACATTGTATTCTTAATCATTAATCTTGTGGATACGTATAAATTATTACAATTCGGTAATGCTCGTGATGCAGAAGAAAAAAGATTAAAAGCAGAAGCTCAATCAAAAAATGCTTAAGAAAAAATCATTACTCGTATTCGGAAAAGCCCAAGTCTCTGCTTTTATAGGTGGCTTAGTCGATTATGGTGTAATGGTATTTTGCGTGGAATTATTATTTATCAACTTAAAATATTCCATTGCAATCGGTGGTATAATTGGTGCTGTTATTAATTTTTCTATAAACAAATATTGGACATACCAATCAAAGAAACCATCGCTAACCAGCCAATTAATAAAATTCTACATTGTTGTTGCTGGTAGCATCTATTTAAAATCCAATGGAACCTACATTTTGACACATTTATTACAAATTGATTATAAAATCACTCGTATCATGGTAGATTTAGTCGTGTCGATTGGATTTAATTTCATGCTACAAAAATATTGGGTTTTCAGAACTACTACATTAACAGAAAGCATTAACCAATATTCTGATACACAGATAGAAAAAAACAGCACAAAGCAACAACACGAATACCAAGAAGTATAAACTACTATTCAGCTTTTTATTTACCTTTAAGTTATGCAAAACTTTGTTTTTTACAAAAAAGAAAACGCATTTGCTTTTATAAAAAAAAGAAATGGTGAAACTAAACTCGGTGAAAAAATCCGAGCTATCTCAAATCAAAA
>JADKZZ010000112.1 GCA_020848475.1 Chitinophagales bacterium
CACGTAAAAAATAACGAGATATATTGCCAATGCCACTACCAATTTCCAATACTTTTCCTTTGCAAAATGGCTTTATGGTTTGATACATCCATTCGTTGAAATTATCTGCTTTATCAATAGCTTCTAAAGTAGTCTGTCCGTCTGCGTCAATTTCTTTAAAGTGAAAGTCGTACATAATAATTTATTTTGAAAAGAAATTGTATTTAAAGGTGCCGCAGGAATAAGGTAATGCTTCAGTAAATTCAAGTAAAAAATGCAACATTGATGATAATGCTTTTTGTTGTTAATGCTGGTTTTACAATTTCAATAGGTGGATAAATATTGAGTTTAAGTTCGATTTCAATTGTTTTTTGATGTTTTAGTTTTGGAAACGCTGCTATAGACTTTTAACTTGTTTACTATAATTATTAATCCTAAAGAAGAGATTGGCAGGTACAACATGGTAATTGGCAATTTAAAACGAACAATCGGTAATACTCCGTATATCATTAGAAAATAAAAAATGCTTCCTGCAAACAAAAGCCATAGTAATATTTTTTTATGATTTATTAGCATATCAATTGAGCCAACAAAAAAACCAATATAACTAATGGCCAATAATATTATTATAAAAATTCCCAAAAATATCTCCGTAAATGATTTTGTCTTAAAAAATAATATCGTCTGCTGAAATATACTTAGCGCATATCTTTGGTTGTCATTCCATTTGTTTTTAGTTTCAATGTGTAATTTTTCTAAAAAGTTTTGTGTTCCAACATTAATCATCAGTTTTACTATACCACTACAGTGCGCCTTAAAGTATCTCATCTTATGTGTACTTATATATTTTTTGGCAAATGCTCTGTACATTTCATTGTTTTCAAATGTAATGTTGAGCCACATTTGCGACGACTCTTTTGGTAAAAACCTTGCCTCTGGATACTGCTTAGCCAATTCTCTTAGGTTTCTGTTTATTATGCTGTCTTTGTCAATTTTTGTCGCTTTTGCTTCTGCCAAAGGAATATTATAAAAAAACATGTTATTACCAGTAATCGAGCATATACTAAAATTATCGAACCTTATGTAATTCCGCATCATCCAAGGCAACACAAATACATATGAAAGCAGTAAAATAATTAATGCGTTCTTCAATCGAATTGCAAATGAAAATTTTGTCCAGATAAATAAAAAAAGCACTAATGCGAATGGATAAAATTGTATGACTGGTTTGGTCAATAAATTCAATCCTAAAAAAATGGCGCTGTAAATAAAAAAACGTGTTCGTTCTTCCTGCAAGCCTTTCACAAAAAAATAAAAAGTAAGTAAAAATAGTGTCGCAAATAATGTATCAGCAAATAAAAAATGACAGAACAATATTTGGTGTGGATCTATCGCCAATAAAAATGATGCTATCAATGCCACTTTTTCATTCCATATTCTCTTGCATAATGAATATAAAATGTAAACAGAAAATACATTCAACAAAATCTGCACGAATAAAACCAACCAAGGTTTAACGCCAAAAATAACATAGAAGAAAGCCAAGAACGCAGGATATCCAGGCGTTCTGAAGGTATTATCGCAAAAAGAAAAATGCTGAAAGATACAATGTGCCAAGTAATGATAAACTACTGCATCTCCGCTAATTACCTGCATTTTCTCTACTTCCGGATTCCATGGTTGATGAATCAGAAAAAAAATAAAACGCAATAAAAAAGCTAGTAATAAAATATGTATGATGCGGACTTTTGAAAGCATGTATAAATGTACGATTTATTCCATTAGCTATCTAAATGCAGATTACAGTTTTTTTATAAATGATTTGGTGATTTCGTTCAATTTGTTTACTTTTTCTTCAAAGTTTCCTTTTAATGATACTCGATATTCATTTAAATTTAAAATCAAATCGTTTATATTTTCTGGTATTATGTCTTCAAAGAATTCACGCAATCTTTTAGACAATGTTGGCGACATACCATTGGTAGAAATAGCTATTTTCAAATCGCCTTTCGTTACAATAGAGCCTAAATAAAAGTCACATAATTCAGGTGTGTCTACCACATTAAGCAATACTTTCCTGTCTTTAGCTTCGCGATAAATCTGGTGGTTCAATTCTTTATCCGCAGTAGCCGCAATACACAACTGCATATTATTCAAATCATTTTCTTCAAATGCTTTCTCCAGCAAAAAAAGAGTTTTGTGGTTCATGCTTTGCATTCTAATTTCTGCTGAAATCTCTTTCGCCACCAAAGTAATATTTGCATTCGGAGAATTTTTCAGAATAAATCTTATTTTTTCCGTAGCCACACTTCCGCCACCTACAATTAAAATATTGATGTTTTCTGATTTTATAAATATTGGATATAAAGTATTCACTTGAAAATTTAAGAAACAGAATTTTAGATTTTATTTATTTTACAAGCATATATCTGTGCACAATCGACAACTTTGCCAAGTATTATAATTGCTGGAGCTGTGATGTTTTGTTCTTGTACCTTTTGATAAATATTTGACAATTGACCACACACCACTTTTTCATTAGCGAGTGTGCCATTTTGGATAATTGCAATTGGATAATTTTCAGTTTTATATTTTGTAAACAATTGAATAATTTCTGCGAGTTTGCCAATGCCCATTAATATGACTACTGTTGCCGTCGATTGTGCTGCTAGTTCAATATCGGCAGACAATTCACCACACGATGTAGTACCTGTGGTCACCCAAATACTTTCTGTAATGCCTCGTTTAGTGAGTGGAATATTTTGTACCGTTGCCAATGCCGTAGCACTCGAAATGCCTGGAATTACTTCTGTTACAAAGCCATGCGATGCTACAAATTCCGCTTCTTCTTGTCCACGACCAAACACAAATGGATCGCCACCTTTTAGACGCACTACAGTGCCATGTTTTTTAATATTTTCGACAATACATGAATTAATTTCGTCTTGTTTCATATAATGTGCGCCCGCTCTTTTTCCACAAAAAATAGGAATGGCATTGGGCGCATATTGTAATAGCTCTTCGCTTACTAAGGCATCATACATCACCACATTGGCTTGTTGTAATGCTTTAATTCCTTTCAAAGAAATCAAATCTGGATCGCCTGGACCAGCACCAACAAGTATGAGTTTTTTAGTCAATGATTGTCTTGTTTATTCTGTTTAATTATTATGCTTTGTAACTGCTTTCCACTACTACTTTGTCTTTGTTTGCTGCTGCAGTACGATGAGCAATAACATTTTTTAAAAAGCATTCAAATTGTTGGACATAGTTTGTTGCAAATGCTATTTCTGGTTCATGCTGGTTGATTTGTAATACTACATTTTCAAATCCGTTTTCCATTTTAAATTCACCTGTTGCAACCAAGTGCTCATCAAAATCTTTTAGCATTTTAATTTGTGTATTACACTCTATTTCTTTGCTTAACAGCAATGCTTTTGCGCCAATAATAAAACCTGTATATGCATAGTATATGGCCTCAGGAAATTTATTTTTTAATAAATGTTCTTTAGCCTCGATTAATTTATTGTCGGCATCTTTTATAATTCCACCAACCATATCATACATCACGCCAGCACATTCACCTACGCCAATTTCTTGTATATAATTTTCGACGCCACCATAATCAATAAAATCATCATCGACATACAGAGACACATTGGCTAATGGTTTTAGTAAAGCATAAAAATAATTTTTGCCTTGTCTTCTATAATAATCATTGAAGTATTCACCTTCATTGCTATTGATTTCATAATCATTCAACACGATGCGCAACATTTCGGGCGAACGTTTTGTCGGAATTTTTACAATTTTATCGCCAACAGTACCGACGCCATGTACATCAACGCCTCCACCTAAAATAACCTGCATAGCTGGTGCCACACGCTCTCCTACTTTTATAGAACTGCCGTGAAGGCCAATGTTTGCTGCCATGTGCTGACCACATGAGTTCATGCAACCACTTATTTTTATTTTTATTTCGGAGTCAAAAATTAAGTGATAAAATTCGTCGTAGATGACATCTTCTAAAACGGTGCCTAAGGTCATGCTATTGGTTACACCTAGATTACAAGTGTCTGTGCCTGGGCAAGTAGTTACGTCGGCAATCGTGTCAAAACCTACTTTTGCAAATCCTAGTTTATGTAATTCTTGGTAGAAATATGGAAGCGACGCTTTTGGTACAAATTTCAACAACAATCCTTGATTCATAGTAATGCGCATGTCTTCCGATGCATATTGCTGTACTAATGCGGCAATTGCTCTTGCTTCATCAGGTTTTACGTCGCCTTTAGTTACTTTTAAAGCTACTGCGAAATAGTCTGTTTGTTTTTGTTCAAACACATTTGTCTTCAACCAATCTTGATAAGCTTTTTCATCTTCGATTGTAACTTGTGGTGCAATATTGTGGTGCAAAGGCTCGCCTATGCTCACTTTCGTCGTGTCTATTTTATATGACTTTACTTTATTGGCGGTGCGTTCTGCTGCCACCAATTCCATAAATTTTTCTAGGCCTAAGTCTTTAATTAAATACTTCATACGTGCTTTATGTCTGCGCACACGTTCGCCATATCTATCAAAAACTCTTAGAACAGATTCTACAAAAGGAATTATCTGATCTTCGTGCAAAAACTCATACGCAGTTTGAGCCAAAATAGATTGTGCACCTAAACCACCGCCAACAACTACTTTAAAACCACGTTCTCCATTTTCTATTCTTGGTATAAACCCTACATCGTGCAGGAAAGTATACGCTGAATCTTTGTCAGAAGAGGAAAATGCAATTTTAAATTTTCTGCCCATATCTTGATTGATTGGATAGCGCAAGAAAAACTCGAATGTCTCTCGTGCATACGGCGACACATCAAATAATTCGTCTGGGTCGATGCCTGCAATAGATGAGCCTGTAATGTTACGCACCGTGTTGCCGCACGCTTCGCGTGCTGTGGCGCCTACATCTTCCAAGCCTGCCCACATTGCCGG
>JADKZZ010000113.1 GCA_020848475.1 Chitinophagales bacterium
GCTGCGTGTAACCAACGTTTTTCTAAGTCGCCACAGCCAGTGCCACTCGAAGTTTCTTTGACAGTAGGACAGAAAAAACATAAAATAAAAGTGTCTGTTTATTCACCTAAATCTGATAAAAACTGGGTGAACTATCCATCAAATTTAGAGAAAATAATGAACGCCATTTATACCGTAGTAGAGAAGTAATAAATAGAAATATTTTTAAATATAATTGCGAATAATAAGAGAAACAATTTTGTTTCTCTTTTTATATTGATACTTTATTTTGTTTGACGAAATTCTAAACATAGTGTATCTGTATAAATGATAGTAATAATTAAAAATGCTTGCTGTGTCCAGTGGCAATACACTTTTATTTTTTGCTCCAATTATCTTTTAATCCAACAGTTTTATTAAAAATAATTGTTGAAGGATTTGATTCCTTATCTAAATAAAAATAACCTTTGCGCAGAAACTGAAAATGATGTGTTAAAGTAGCTTCTTTTAATGAAGGCTCCGCCAATGCTGTATTGACAATATTCAAACTATTTTCATTGATATAATCCTTAAAATCACCTTCTTCATCGGCAGGATTTTCCACTTTAAATAATCTATCGTACTCTCGAATTTCTACTGGAATTGCATATTTTGAGCTTACCCAATGTAAGGTGCCTTGTACTTTTACGCCTGATGTATCCTGTCCACTTTGGCTGTTAGCATAGTATGTGCAATGAATTTCAGCTATTGAATGATCTGCATTTCTAATCACTTCATTACATTGCACAATAAAAGCACCTTTTAGACGAATAGCTTGTCCAACTTCCATTTTGAAAATTTTCTTTTGCGCTACTTCAACAAAATCTTCTTGTTCAATATAAATTTCATTCGTGAACATTAGTTGGCGAGTTCCACCATTTTCATCTTCTGGATTGTTCTCTATGTTTAGCTCAATCTCTTTGTCTAAATTTGTGATAACAACTTTCAAAGGTTGGAAAACCACCATTCTGCGGAGTGCAATTTTATTGAGTTCCTCGCGCACACAAAATTCTAATAAAGAAAACTCATTTACTTTTTCTCGCTTGGCGATGCCCGCTTTTTCGCAAAAAGTCCTTATGGCATTTGCAGTAATACCGCGTCTGCGCATGCCTGAAATGGTAGGCATTCTTGGGTCGTCCCAGCCTGTAACATGGTTTTCATTTACCAATTGCAAGAGCTTGCGTTTGCTCATTACTGTGTAGTTTACGTTTACTCGTGCAAATTCATATTGCTTTGATGGATAAATGCCTAATTTTTCTATTAACCAATCATATACTTCTCTATGCGGAATAAATTCTAATGTACAAATGGAATGCGTTATTTTTTCAATAGAATCGCTTTGCCCATGTGCAAAATCATACATCGGATAAATACACCATTTGTCGCCAGTGCGATGATGATGTGCAAATTTAATTCTGTATAATAATGGATCACGCATCAACATGTTTGATGAACTCATATCAATTTTCGCACGTAAAGTTTTCTCACCTTCTTTGTATTTTCCATCACGCATTGCTTCAAAAAGTGCGAGATTTTCTGCTACACTTCTGTCGCGATAGGGCGAGTGCGTTCCAGCCTCTGTAGGTGTGCCTTTTTGTGCTGCAATTTCATCTGCAGTTAAATCACAAACGTATGCATCGCCTTGTTGTATAAGTTGTACAGCAAACACATATAATTGCTCAAAATAATCGCTCGCATAAAATACATTTGCCCAATTAAAACCTAACCATTTTACGTCAGCCATTATGCTATCTACATACTCTGTGTCTTCCGTAACAGGATTGGTATCGTCAAAGCGCAAATTTGTAGTGCCTCCATATTTTTGTGCTACACCAAAATTTAAACAAATAGAAGCAGCATGACCCATGTGCAAATAGCCATTGGGTTCAGGCGGAAAACGTGTGATAATACTTTTATATTTTCCTGCCTTTAAGTCGGCATCTATTATTTCTTCTATAAAATTTGTTGCTTTATCAGTTTCCATTATTTGTTTGTTTAGATGTGTACTAATCTGTTTATTGTTGTTGTAAACAATTTTGTACACGTTTTAACACTTCGTCTTTTCCAAGTAATATCATTAAATCAGAAATAACAGGGCCAGAAAGTTCGCCGACCAAACTGGTGCGTAAGAATTTCATTACATCTCCAATCTTTAATGCATTCGCCGTCGCAAAATCTTTGATAGCATGCTCCAATGAAGATGCGTCTGTAAATGCTTGTTCTTGAATAAATGTTTCAAATGCTTGCTTTGGAAATTGTTGCTGTATTGCTGTAATTTTTGATAATGCTGTAGTATCATATTGAGCTATGCTTGTAAATAAATAAGCGAAATGCTCGATGTCATTTAAAAACACCAAACGCTCTTTTACTAAGCCTACTGCTTTTATTAAGTAATGTTCCTCTTGTACACCAAATTTTTGAGTGACGATTGGTTTTACTAAAACCGCCAATTGTTCATTGCTTAAATTTTTGATGTATTCCGCATTAAACCATTTAGCTTTTTCAAAATCAAATTTTGCACCTGCTTTGTGGATGTGGTCTAAGCTAAAAGCATTTACCAATTCTTCTTTTGTAAAAATTTCTTGTGCAGTGCCAGGATTCCAGCCTAAAAATGCCAACATATTCAATACAGCATTTGGTAAATAACCACCTTGTTTATAGCCACTGCTAATTTCTTTTGTTACTGGGTCTGTCCACTCTAAAGGAAATACAGGAAATCCGAGACGATCGCCATCGCGCTTGCTAAGTTTACCATTGCCATCTGGTTTTAACAACAGAGGAAGATGTGCAAATTTTGGCATCGCATTTTCCCAGCCTAAGTAGCGATAAAGCAATACATGTAACGGTGCACTTGGCAGCCATTCTTCACCGCGAATAACATGTGTAATTTTCATGATGTAGTCATCACAAACATTTGCTAAATGATAAGTCGGCATGCCATCGCTTTTCAGTAAAACTTTGTCGTCCATTTGTGTGGTGCTGACCATTACATTACCTCTGATTTCATCTTGAAAATGTACGTGTTCCTCTTCTGGCAATTTTATACGAATGACATATGGATCATTATTGGCTAATCGCTGTGCTACTTCTGCTGCCGATAATGTGATGGAATTTTTTCCTTCTAAACGCGTGGACGCATCATATTTAAAATTTGGATATTTCGCTTTCAATGCTTCCAAATCGCTTTCTGTATCGAATGCATAATAGGCATAATCATTTTGGATTAACTGTTCAGCATATTGTCGATAGCTATCTTTACGGTCGCTTTGACGGTATGGTGCATATTTTCCATCGCCAAAACCAACACCTTCGTTTGGTTCTATGCCTACCCATTTTAGTGCTTCTATAATGTAGGCTTCCGCACCAGGCACCAATCTATTTTGGTCGGTATCTTCGATGCGTAAAATAAAATCGCCACCCAATTTTTTGGCATATAAATAATTATACAATGCAGTGCGCACGCCGCCAATATGTAATGGACCGGTCGGGCTTGGTGCAAATCGAACTCTTACAGACATAATTTAGTTTTGTATCAATTTGAAAATGCTATATTTGGCTGTAAAATTAGATATTTATATTTTCTTATAAAAACAAGTAAAGTCATTTTATAATTACCACATCTTCAAATTTTTAATCATTTCATGTATTTCGTTCGCACGCCATATATATTAAAAATGCTTTTTCAAAAAGTGGTATGGGAATTTCCGCCATCGCAGCAAACGATTTATCTAACATTCGACGATGGTCCGCATCAAGTAATAACACCTTGGATATTGTCCCAATTAAAGCGACATGATGCTAAAGCGACATTCTTTTGTTTAGGTGAAAATGCGAAAAAATATCCAAACTTGATTTTGGAAATGGAAAGAGAAGGACATGCGATTGCTAGTCACGGCGATGCACATCTTAATGGCTGGAAAATTTCGAAACCTGAATATGAACAAAATATTTTGCAAGGAAAACAAACTTTGTCCGCTATTCTCCAAAAAGATATTCCACTGTTTAGGCCTCCTTACGGCCGATTTAAACACAAAGTAATGCCAACACAACGAATTATTTTATGGTCATTAATGCCCGGCGATTTTGACAGTTCCATTACAGCAGAAAAATGCTTATCGCGTTTAAAATCAGTCAAAGCAGGCGATATTATTGTATTGCATGAAAACGAAAAATCTTGGAAAAATTTACAATATTGTTTGCCTAAATTTTTAGAATTTTGCAATGCAAATAACTTTCAATTATCAGCAATAAAAAGCATTTAATTTTTTTACACACCATTCATTTCAAGAAATGTACCTTATCGACACACATACCCATTTATATGAAGAACAGTTTGATGACGACCGTGCTGATATGATACAGCGTGCTTTGGAAAATGGAGTTTCTAAAATGATTATACCCAATGTTGATTCCACAACAATCCAACCGATGCTGGATATTGTACAACAATTTCCGAATGCTGTATTTCCGATGATAGGCCTACATCCTTGCTATGTAAAGCCAGCAACTTATCAGCAAGAGTTAGCAATTATACGCAATTATTTGCATAGCAATGAACACCAATTTGTTGCTGTTGGTGAGATCGGCATTGATTTATATTGGGACAAATCAACATTAGATATTCAAAAAGAAGCTTTTGAAATACAATGCGATTTTGCGCTCGAAAAAAATATTCCAATTGCCATTCATTCCAGAGATGCTACGCATATTTTAATTGATATTTTAAAAAAACGAAAACGAAATCCAAAAGGTGTTTTTCATTGTTTTACAGGCAGTGTGGAAGAAGCGAAAGAGATTTTGAAGCTTGGACTTTTTCTCGGAATTGGCGGTGTGGTGACGTATAAAAACACACACCTTCGCGATACATTGCAACAATTGCCACTTGATAGAATTGTATTAGAAACAGATGCGCCTTATTTGCCACCTGTACCATATCGTGGTAAGCGGAATGAAAGCGCTTATACTAAAATTGTCGCAGAAACGTTATGCTCAGTATATCAAAAAGAATTTGAAGAAATTGCAAGTGTGACAACACAAAATGTAACTGCATTATTTGGAATTTAGTTGTAAATTTAATTAAGCTACAATTATGAAAAAAGTATTATTTCTGTTTAGTACCATTTCAATTTTTTTGTTTTCGTGCACAAAACCACAAGATGTGACAGGACCGAAATTGATTTTTAAATTCAAGTTTGATTCCACGCAAGCACGCTTAAATAATTTTGGACAAACCGTAACTGTTTTGCCAGTAGGACATAGTGCTATGTCGCCAAAATTTCATTTAATGTCATCTCATTATATTGAGTTAGCACCTGATTCATTATCGCCTATCGGCACTGGCGATATATTGTATCGTGCAGCAGAAGTTGGCTCAGGCGACGATTTAGCAATTGATTTTTCTAAGTCAGTAAAAGCAGGCAATAATGAAGTGTTTTTTTCTGTACCATTAAAAAATATTACACCAGGTGCATACAAGTGGCTGCGTGTTTCCTTAGCTTATCAAAATTATGACATCAAAATAAAATATGTAAATGATGCCTTGCCCATTGCAAATGGTTATTACGATGGCAATGTTGCGTCATTTGTTGGTTTTAATACCTACTTGACCAAGTATACGGTAAAAACACAACAAGTAACGGTGAATGCGGCCAAAAAACAAGGTTATGGCGCTGTTGAATTATTTAATTTGCCTTCTGGATTTCCACCGCAAGCACCAATTCAATTTCAATCGCCACCCAATGCTACAACGGTGCCAAATCCGATTAGTAATACCTCGCCAATACCAGCAGGTTCGTGCGTAGTTACGGGAAGATTTGCACCTACTAATGGATTTGTAATTACCGGAAACGAAACCAATGATATCGTGATTACAGTTTCTTTGTCAACAAATAAA
>JADKZZ010000114.1 GCA_020848475.1 Chitinophagales bacterium
ATGTAATTGCCTCCACTTCCTAAGACTCTGGCTTGAATATTTTTTATTACATATTCTTGATTGCCGATTTCGCCGCAGTTAGCGTTTGACCATACTTTATGCACCCATACTTTTAGCGAAATTCTTCCGTCATTGTATGTTTGTGCTATACTGTTAGTTTGCATAATTATGCAAGTTGTCAACAGCAGAATCAATTTCTGAGTTTGGTATATAATTTTCATAGTTATGGTTTTATATTTTAAAGAAATTACCTACTTGGGCATATACATTAAATTTACCGTTGTAAGCTTTCCACAAGATGATTACAAGTCCGACATTATTTTCATTTCCATCACGTGAATAGATGACATCGAAATTCATTTTTATGAATGGAATTTGTGCACAACCTTCAAATGAAATATTGTTCGTATTAATGATGGAAGTAATTGTTGTATTATTAAGAATTAGATTAAAGATTTGATTTTTGAAATAATTTTGATCAACTTTTTCTTCTGCGTATAAGCACATTTCCTTTCCATCATCCATTAATTGTTGTAATAATTGTTTATAAGATGATTCTTGTATAAAGTAATTTTCCAACAGACTTAGGTTGCGATTATTTATCGCATCTGTGTAATTTTTAATGAATAATTTAGTGTCGAAATTTTGGGTGAAATCGAGTTCTCTTGCCTCTTTTTCTGTGTAAGTTTTTTGAGGTATAATGTTGAGTACATTATTGGTATTGTGATCATCACATGCAAACGAATACAATATACCCAAAAAATACACAAGTAATACTTGTACAATTTTGTTCATAATTTATGGTTTTGTCCTTTAAATATATTTATAATAAATGAAAAAGTCAATAGCAAATTAAAAAAAAACACATATTATTATCATTTGCTAAAAAACCAAGGAATCAGCTATGCTAAATTTTATTAAAATCGAGTAAAAAATTATATGAATCGATTAAGTTGATATAATTGATATTCATCTTAGCAATTGTACGGTATGATTTAGATGCGTAATTTATATGCTATTGAGTGTCAAAGACAATTTATTATATATTAGTCAGAAAAAAGATAGAAGGGCAAGAACAAGATTTCATGCTGTCACCTTGTGGCGAGACGAACAATCGCTTCTTTCATACAATTTTTTACAACTTTTAATACAATTTCTGTATCACTTTAAATTTTATTTAAGCTGCATAAAGAATTAGCATAACAATTAACTTTAGTAGTCATCAATTTTTCAGACAAATAAATTTAACATAAAACTTACATTTTCAATTTTTTGAATTAGATAATTCACTAATTAATTCGTATCTTTGCACCCTATTAAAAGTTTTATAACCACTAAATTGCATTTTTATGCCTAAAATGAAAACAAACTCGAGCGCGAAAAAACGTTTCAAAGTAACAGGAAGCGGTAAAATCCAAAGCGGTCAAGCATACAAACGTCATATTTTAACAAAGAAATCGACGAAACAAAAGCGCAACCTTACAGGCTCTACTATTGTTAGAAAATGTGATGAAGGCAATATCAAGGCATTGTTGTGCATGAACTAATAAACTAATCTGTTGCTTAGTAAATATTTATTAGTCAGCAGTGAAAATAAACAGACATAAGGCAAGGCATCGCCGATGGTCGTATTATTAACAATAAAAAATAAAAGTTATGCCACGTTCAGTAAATTCAGTAGCAGCAAAAGACCGTAAAAAGAAGGTCTACAAACTCGCCAAAGGTTATTATGGTCGCCGTAAAAACGTTTGGACAGTAACGAAAAATGCCGTAGAGAAAGGTTTAACATACGCTTTCGTTGGTAGAAAATTAAAGAAAAGAGATTACAGAAGTATGTGGATTGTGCGTATTAATGCAGCAGTTCGTCCTTTTGGCTTATCTTATTCTGTATTCATGAACAAATTAGCAAATGCAGGCATCGAGATTAATCGTAAAGCATTAGCTGATTTAGCATTAAACGACCCAAAGGCGTTTGAAGCAATTGTGAATCAAGTAAAATAGATATAGCTTACATTAGTATAAATCCTGGCATTAGTCAGGATTTTTTTATTTATACAGTTTGATGTATATACAACATCAACGCCATGCAAAATGCATGGCGTTGACGTTTGAGGAAGTGTATGTGTAAATCAAAACAAACAATTATTACACGGATCTACAACAATCCTTTCTTTTGTAGTGGAATTAATGATTTCACCGGCATTTAATACTTTAAATTCCGTTCTTCTATTTCTTTGGTGTTCTTCTTCTGTACATTTGATATTGTTTCTGCAATTGTTTACAGGTTTTGATTCACCATAACCTACAGGTTTTATTTTTGAATCGCTGACGCCATGCATCACCAACCAAGAAACGGCAGACTGTGCACGTTTTTGAGATAATGATAAATTATATGCATCATCGCCACGTGCGTCTGTATGTGAGCTTAGTTCAACGATGGCATCAGGATTGTTTTTCATAAAAGCCAGCAACATGTTTAAGTCTTCTTCAGCTTCTGGTCTGATATTCCATTTGTCAAAGTCATAATAAATATTATTTAAAGCAATTGCTTTTTCTGTTATTTGTGTCAATTCAATAATGACATACGTGGTATCAACTAAAGTAATTGTGTATTGGCTGGCAGGCTTAGGTAAATAAGATTTTGCAGAAGCTTCTAATGTGTATGTACATTTATCTTGAACAGCATAATTGATTTTGCCATTTTCGTCTGTTGAATTGACTTTTACTGATTGCTGACATGGACTTGAGCAGGTAAGTTTGGCATTTGGAATAGGTGCTTTTGTCACATCATTAATCACTTTTACTTGCATTACCATAGGTTCTAATTCAATGACTACTTTTTGCAAGGCTTGTTTTTCATTTTCGATAATTGTTTTAGAAACAGTAGCAGGTAAATAGCCTAATGCATCAGCTTGTAGATTATAAGTTGTACCAGGCTCTACAGGTATTATCAACTTACCATCAGTATTTGTGTAATCATCATTTTTAATTTGTTCCCCATTTTTTACTTGTACATGAGCATTCGCAATTGCCGATTTATTGTGTTTATGAATAACCAAAATTTCTAACTTGTATTCGATATCTGCGAATCTATAAATATCATCTTCGCCTTTACCGTTTGGTCTATCGCTAGAAAAAAAACCAACTGTTTTATCATCGTTGATGAGATAAGCAAAATCATCGTAGCTCGAATTGATTGGTGTACCTAGATTTTTTAAATCAACAATGCCATTATCTGTCATTTTTGAAGAAAAAATATCGAGACCACCGATACCGCCTTGCCCGTCAGAAGCGAAATAAAATGTTTTAGAATTATCGAAAGTCGGAAACATTTCTTCACCTTCAGTATTTATGGAAGTACCAATATTTACAGGCTTTTCCCATTTATCGCCATCGTATTTTACTTTCCAAATATCGGAGCCGCCAAAACCACCAGGCATTGTTGACGAAAAGTACAGCGTTTTATTATCTTCATCTAAAGCAGGATGACCACAGCTAAATTGTTTACTATTAAAAGGCAATTCTTTTATTTTAGTCCAATTTCCATTTTCGATAGTAGCTTCAAATATGCTTAGGTTGGCTTCTCGTTCTTTGCTATATGCCATTTTTGCTTTTTCTTCTGGATTATATTGGTTTCTGGTGAAATATACTTTTGTATTATCTTTATTAAAACACAGCGGGCCTTCGTTATACTTTGTATTCACAGCATTTGGCAGTATCGCTGCTGTAGTAAAAATATCAGATGCCGTATCGCTTTGTTGTATTTCTGTTGAATAAAGATTCATAAAACGCTCGCCTGTCCAGGCATTGATATCTTTTGCTTTTACATCATCTACCTTACCGCCAGTAGAAGTAAAATACAATGTATTTTTATTGATGCAAGCACCAAAATCATAGCCATTGGTATTGAAAGGCAAGTTGGTGATATATAATTTTTTCCCAGATGTAAATTGTGCTACATTTTCGCTTGCTAGCTTTTGATTTTTTGCTCTGCTGTCCATTGGAAATTTCTCTAAGTACTTTCCATACCATTCTGCTGCTTTGTCATATTTTTGATTCGTTTGTAATACTTGAGCATAATACAATTTTTGCTTATCGTCTTTTAATCGTACATCTTGACATACGATTGCATATTCTCCTTCTGCTAATTTATATTGATTGGTTTGTCTGTAGCAATCTGCAAGCATTATATCAGCTTCCAAAAATTTATTTTTATTTCCGGTACATTCTTTTATCAAGAACGGAATAGCCTCACTATACGCTAAACGTTGGTATAAATCACGGCCTTGTTGGTAGGCAGCAGGCATAACTTGCGCAAAGTTGGAAAAGTAGCCGATACAAAATAGTATCAGAAAAAATATTCTTTTCATGCGTCTAATTTTGTGATGAGTAATGCAGTACATAAGCTTGATTTATTGATTAGAAATAACGTGGTGTTCTGATACCTTTCTTTTTCCAGCTAACATCATATCCTAACATAATTTCGTGTGTTCCTTTATTGAATGTTTTTATTTTTGAAATGGTTTGATCATAAGCATAGCCAATAGTAATATCTTTTGGTAAATAGAAAATGGCCATTACATCTACGCTTTCTCTATTTTGATAAGGATCAGCGATTCCGGTTCTGTAGGTTAAACCTAAACCAAATATTTTATAGAAGGTAAATGTTAGATTTGCATCTACTTCCAATGGCAATTCATATTTTGAGTTAGGCATATATTTCAGCATTAACTGTGGTTGCAACCAGAAATTCTTTTTCTTTCCAATTTCAAAAGTATAGCCACCCATTAGCAATAAACTAGTGAGTTGTTGCATACGAAGTTCGCCGGCAAAGTTGTCTTTCTTTTTAAACAAGCCTACAGGAATCATATTTGGTATTGACAATCCTACATAGAATTTAGAGCCATAGTAATAAACACCAGCGCCAATATTTGGACGAACACCTTTCAAATTCTGTGAAATAAGTGGATCGCTAACATCTACCGCATCGAGCTCTGTTAATTTAGCATTGAAAATCATCATGCCTGCGCTGATACCAAAGCTTAGTTTAGTATCATTTTTAAAAGGCAGACGGTAGGCGAATGTGGTATTCAAGTGTGTCATGTTGGTAGCACCTAAGCGATCGTTGATAATAGACAAGCCCAATGCGACATTATCATATTTCAATGGGCTGTGAATATTGAAATTAATCGTTTGTGGATTACCAGGTAAATTCACCCATTGATGTCTATATAAGGCACGAATACTTAATACATCTTTGCCACCTGTATAGCCAGGATTGACTGGTAGTTTATTAAAAGCAAACATCGTGTTATACGGTTCTTGCTGTGCTTTTAAGGTACTTGCTGTAAGCAATAAAAGCAATATCCAGATTATACTATATTTTTTCATATCGTAGAACTTATTAGCGATTAATTAATTATCATAAAGTAGTTGACTTCTTTTACTTCTTGTTTGGTTTCAGGATCTATGTATTGAATGCTGTACCAGTAAGTGCCCGCAGGAAGCAACTCTCCTTTCAAAGTACCATTCCAGTCGTTTTTATAGTTATCATCTTCGAACACAATCAATCCCCAACGATGCCATACTAATAATTTTGCACCTTCTACATTGCCTAAACAAGGGAAGAATAAATTGTCATTCAATCCATCATTATTTGGTGTGATAACTTGAGGGAAAATGCATTCGCAGTCGATGTGTAAACATACCATTGCTGTATCACATCCGTCATCATTATCGCAAACAACATAATACAAAGTATCTCTACCGCAGAAGTTTCTGTTTGGTGTGTAAATGATGTTGCCACCTTCATTTCCAATGCTTGCAATGCCATATTTAGGTTGAACAATAATAGATTGAACAAAGAGTGCATCTTGGTCTGGATCAGTATCGTTGTCTAATACATCTATGATCACATCTTTGTTTTGCTCGTTAGTCTCATTGTCTTCTTCCTGTTCAAAGCAATCATCTGCTGCAATTGGAGGTAATCCTGTTATCGTGATGATGACTGTTGTGGTGTTGCACTGTCTGGTTTGAGGATCACAAGCACTTATACAAAGCGTATCATTTCCGACTAATGTTCCTGCTGTATATACAAGACAATTTTGTTCATTGATAGACCAAGTACCATGTAATGTTGTATGCGAAGTATCGCCATTACAAGAACTGATAATTACATTTTCACTTGGTGGCAAAGACAACTCACAAATTTCGTGTGTCGTTAATACTGGAAGCGTATCGTATATTGTAGTATCCTGACCAATTGGAATGGTATCACAAATTCTTACGCGTAAATTAAGATTAACCAAGCTATCGCAACCGAGTGAATTAAGAATATGTATTTGATAATTTCCTGGTTCGATATACACTTGTCCACCAATATTAATACCGCCTAAGCAATCGAAAATTGAGGTATCAATTCTAGATTGAGAAACAGGATTAACGGTAATATTTACCAATAATGTATCTCTACAGACTTCAACTGGATAGATGACTTGATATGTTCCTGAAGACGTGAATGTTTGACCAGCAATTTTCACTGTTTCTCCAAAACATACTGTCGTATCTATCTGTGTTTTTGTGCCACCTGTTGACACTGTCAAATCTAGGATTACAACACTATCGCATCCATTAGAATTTTGAAGAATAACTTTATATGTACCTGAGCTAGTGAAAGTTTGATTGCCCACAACGACAGCTTCACCTTCACAAATTGTTTCTTGTAATGACGTTGCAGAAATGTCATTAACTTGTAAGTTAAATTCAACAATTGCACCACATCTTTCGTTTGAAATTGGAATATAATAAACTCCTGTTTCATTAAATACTTGTTCGTTGAATATTACTTCTTCACCATCGCAAATCGTTCTATTAATTTTGATTGTATCATTATTATCTATTACTATCAAATGTAATTTTATTAAACTATCACATGCATTTGAATTCAACAAGTGTACAGTATAATTACCACTTGTATTAAATTGCTGGTCACCAATAATTATTGATTGTCCTGAACAGATGACGCGTTCTATTTCTACTTCTGATTTTGGATTTACAGTAAGATTAAGTGTAATCAAACTATCGCAACCTGCCGCATTTGGTATTGTAATATGGTGTACGCCGTTTGTACTAAATATATGACCTGCGACAGTAACTACATCACCTTCACAAATAGTACGATTCAAGGTTGCAGATGTTGCTTGTATTACCGTTAAGTTCAATTGAACTATTCCTCCGCATTGTTGATTGTGAATAGGAATATTATATACACCAGCTTCATAATACTTCACTCCTTCTATTTCAACAAATTCGCCAGCACAAATTGATCTATTAATTTTAATAGTTTCATTGTTCAAGACTAATAAATTCAAAGTAATCATACTATCACAACCAAATGATGTTTGCAAATGAATTATTTCATTTGTAACACTTTCTGTATAAACATTTTCACCTACAACAATTTGCTCGCCTTGGCATATCACTGCATCAATTTCTGTTTGTTTATTTGGATGAACTATTAAATGTAATGTTACAATACTATCACATCCATCTACACTTACAAAAGCAACTTGGTATGTACCAGAAACACCATAAACATTTTCTCCTATTGACACTGATTCTCCTTCACAAATTTCTCTGCTCAAAGTAATGTGTATTGTTGGACTTACAACAATTGTTTGTTGATGTGTGCTTGTATTGCCACATTGATCTGATGCTGCCCATGTTCTAATATATGTTTTTACACCAGGTACAGATGTTGAATCAATTGTTTCCGTATAATCGACATCGACATCACTACAATTATCTACTGCTGTAATTTCAGGTGCATTTGGAACTTCTGAACACACATTTAAGTTAGAAGGCAAATTACCAATAAATGTAGGTGCAATCGTGTCATCAACATGAATAAACTGAACAGCACTTGATGTATTTCCACATTCATCAGTTGCAGTCCATGTTCGTGTAATAATAAATTTATTAATACATGTTTGATTTGAAACTTCATCGGTGACACTTATAGAAATTTCACTAGTACAATTATCTGACACATCGACATCTTCAATACTAGCTACTGGTACATCATTTGCACAACTTAGTATAATATCTTCTGGAACTCCTGTAATAATTGGACTTATAGAATCATAAACAATAATATTTTGAGACGCAGTACTAGTATTACCACAAATATCAGTAGCTTTCCAAACTCTTTTTAATACATATTTATTCGCACAACTATCTGGTTTAATGAAATCTTCTACAGTGATTTGAACTTCACCAGAACAATTATCTGTTGCGCTTACATTTTCTATGCTCGCTGCTGGCACCTCGCTTGCACATGCTAATGTAATATCTTCCGGTATCTCTGTAAACACTGGACTTATAGAATCATTCACTCGTATTGTTTGTTGTGAGGTGCTGCTATTGCCACATTCATCTGTTGCTGTCCATGTACGTATAATCGTATATTGATTACTGCATTCTCCTTGTGACATTTCATCAGCAACCGTTACCTCTATTTCTCCATTACAATTATCGGATACGCTTACATTTTCTATACTTGCTGCTGGTACTTCGCTTGCACATGCTAATGTAATATCTTCCGGTATCTCTGTAAACACTGGACTTATAGAATCATTCACTCGTATTGTTTGTTGTGCAGTACTGCTATTGCCACATACATCTGTTGCTGTCCATGTACGTGTAATTGTATATTGATTACTGCATTCTCCTTGTGATATTTCATCAGCAACCGTTATTTCTATTTCTCCATTACAATTATCGGACACGCTTACATTTTCTATGCTCGCTGCTGGCACCTCGCTTGCACATGCTAATGTAATATCTTCCGGTATTTCTGTAAACACTGGACTTATAGAATCATTCACTCGTATTGTTTGTTGTGCAGTACTGCTATTGCCACAT
>JADKZZ010000115.1 GCA_020848475.1 Chitinophagales bacterium
ATCATAACGCAATCCATCGTTAATAGCAGGAATCCAATCTAGTATTTTTCCATTTACTGGTAAAAAATTATTACTCGGATCTTCTGCATATAATCGCACTTCTATAGCATGACCGTTTTGTTTTATTTCCTCTTGTTGAAAAGGAATAGGATTGCCTTGTGCAACCTCAATTTGTAAGCGAACTAAATCTAAGCCTGTTACTTCTTCTGTTACCGGATGCTCGACTTGTAAACGTGTGTTTACTTCTAAAAAATAAAAGGATTGGTCTGGAGCAACAATAAACTCTACTGTTCCCGCATTGTCATAATTAATTGCTTTGCATGCAGCAATTGCGGCTTGACTCATTTTTTGTCGTGTTTTATCAGAGATAAATGGCGACGGACTTTCTTCCACTACTTTTTGATATCGTCGCTGAATACTACATTCGCGTTCAAATAAATGTATCGCATTTCCATGTTTATCACCAAATATTTGAAATTCGACATGCCGTGAAGTGTCAAAATATTTTTCAATTAAAAGTGTATCATCACCAAATCCAGCTTTTGCCTCAGCTTTTGCCTCAGCAATGGCTTTGTCTAATTCTTTTTCTTCTCGCACTATGCGCATACCTTTGCCACCACCACCAGCACTTGCTTTCAATAAAACTGGAAATCCAATTTCGATTGATTTGGTTTTTATAGTAGCATCGCTTTGGTCATCACCTTGGTAGCCAGGAATTGTTGGCACATTATGTTGTTGCATGATTTTTTTTGCGCCAATTTTTGAGCCCATTACTTCAATTGCCTTTGCATGAGGACCTATCCAAATAATTCCTTCGGAAATAACACGCTGTGCAAATTCAACTTGCTCACTTAAAAAGCCATAGCCAGGGTGAATAGCATTAGCGCCAGTTTTTTTAGCAGCTTCAATTATTTTATCTATCACCAAATAAGATTCGTTGGGTTGTTTGCCACCAATACGTACTGATTCGTCAGCCATTTTTACGAACAAGCTATTAGCATCAGCATCAGAAAATACGGCTACAGTAGAAATGCCCATTTCTTTGCAAGTCCTGAAGATACGTATTGCAATTTCACCACGATTGGCGACAAGTAATTTTTTTATTGGGTATTGAGACATGAGATTTCAGATTTCAGAATTATGATTTTTACAACAAAGTTCACTAAGTTTTTACACAGAGTTCTCATAGTTGGTTTTATATTATTTGTTATTTAATTTATTCATCATTTTTTTCTTTCATTGATTTCTTTTTATTTTTTCTTTCTCTGACGCAGAGTCCACTTCGTGAGACTCTGCTTGGAAGTGCATTTCATACATTATTTCTTATGTCTTATGTCTTGTGTCTTATGTCTTGTGTCTTGTGTCTTATGTCTCATATCTCATATCTCATATCTCATATCTTTCTACATCCTATAAACACCATAACTACTTGTTCCTTTTACTTCATTCATATAGGTTAATGCTAATACCAGACCTAATACATTGCGTGTATCTCTTGGGTCGATGATGCCGTCGTCCCATAGTTGTCCTGATGCAAAAAAAGCATTACTCTGTTTTTCAATTTCTGCTTTCATAAATTCTTTCATTTGCGTAGCTTGTGCTTCATCGTATTGTTGTCCGCTTTTTATAGCAGCTTCTTTGCTGACCATTTGCATTACGCCAGCTAATTGTTCTGCGCCCATTACAGCGATCATGGAATTAGGATAAGAGAATAAAAAGCGAGGATTGTATGCACGTCCGCACATCGCATAATTTCCTGCGCCGTAAGAAGCACCCATCATTAATGTAAACATAGGTACTTCGGAATTAGAAACTGCATTTATCATTTTAGCGCCGTCTTTGATGATGCCATTTTGTTCGTACTGTTTTCCGACCATAAATCCTGTAATATTTTGCAAAAACAAAATAGGTGTGTGGTTCATGTTACACAATTGTATGAAATGCGCACCTTTATTAGCTGTATCGTTGAATAATACACCATTATTGCCAATTATTGCAATAGGATAACCATGAATATTTGCATAACCGCAAACTAATGATGTACCATATTCTTTTTTGAATTCATGAAATTCGGAGCCATCTACAATGCGAGCGATGACTTCACGACAATCAAATGGAATTTTTACATCTACAGAGACGATGCCAAGTAGTTCATCAATTGGATAATTTGGCTCTTTGTAGATATGAGATGTAAGATTTGAGATTTGAGATTTATTTTCTGTGTTTAAATTAGACATCAGTTCTCTTGCAATTCTAATTCCATCTAATTCATCTTGTGCTAAATAGTCAGAAACACCAGAGATTTTAGAATGCATTTCAGCACCACCTAAAGTTTCATCATCAACAATTTCATTAGTCGCCATTTTTACCAATGGTGGTCCTGCTAAAAATACTTTTGCTTTATCTTTTATAAAAATTGTGTAATCGCTCATGCCAGGAATATAAGCACCGCCAGCCGTAGAGTTGCCGAAAACAATAGATATTGTTGGCAATCCTTTTTTTGAATGTCGTGTAATATTTTTAAAATTATTACCACCTAAATTAAATAATTGCGCTTGGTCTGGTAGGTTAGCACCAGCACTTTCCACTAAATTTATACCAGGCAAATTATTTTCGCTTGCTATTTCACTGATTCGAATGGCTTTTTTTAAAGTGGCAATATCAATGGCACCACCTTTGTTTGTGCCAACGTTAGCAGTAATCATGCACATTTTATTAGAAACGAATCCAATTCCGGCAACCATCGTACCACCTGTGCCAAATCCACCTTTCACGCCAAGTCCAGCCAAAGGACAAAGCTCTAAAAAAGGAGAATCTTGATCGAGTAGCATTTCGATGCGTTCTCTTGCCAACAATTTTCCTTGCGATTTTGCTTTTGAGATGTGTTTTTCTTCACCTTGAAAAAGTGATTGTTTTAAATGTTTATTCATTTCCTCTATTTTTGACAACATCTTCTGATAATTGTCTTTATAGGCTGCTGAGTTTGTATTTATTTTAGTTTGTAAAATGGACATGTTATCGTTCTTTTTTTTTGTATTATAACTTCTATTTTTAGAAATTTTGTATTAAACAATTATACAAAAATTATTTGATAAACGAACGTTCGTTTGGTAAGTATTTTTATACATTATTTTGATTTTGTTTTTTATTTACTGATAATCATGTGTTTGTAATTTAATTTAAACAAACGTTTGGTAAAAGTTTGTTAGTTTCAGATTTTTATTTTACATTTGATAATAAACTTTTTAATACTTAAAATTAAATAAAATGACAGCAAAAGAAATTATGTTAGGATTGCCTGCGCGTTTAAAAACAGAAGAAGCAGCAGGACAAAGCGGAACATTTCATTTTCAATTAGAAGGTGAAACAGGTGGAGATTTTACAGTAAGCGTTGCAGATGGTGCGTGTACTGTTACTGAAGGCTTATCAGGTGAGGCAGATTGTGTAATTAGTGCAGCAGCAAATGATTTTGAAGATGCAGAAGAAGGCCGTGTAAACAAACAAATGGCCGTAATGATGGGTAAAATTAAAATAAGCAACTTAGGTGCTATGCTTAAATTTATGGGTTTGTTTAGCGATTTAGAAGCAGCATAATCCTAATTTAGGATGCGAATTAAAAAGGACAATTCAAGCTTGAATTGTCCTTTTTTTTATACAAATTCTCACTCAGAAGTATCGTTTACTAGTTTATTGTTGACAAATTTTCAAAAACATTGAAACTTTGTTGTACAAAATTATAAAACGATGAAAACAAGAACAAAAATTAATGTATTAGTGCTGTTTATAGCATTGATTACATCACTTTTTACAGTATCCTGTAAAAAAGAAAAAGCACTAGATTCAAAAGATTATTCAAACATCAAAATCGCTAATTGGCGAGATTATATTGGTGATGAATTTGGCATTGAAGGCTACATCATTGACGAAGGAAATGGTCATCCACAAATAATTTCAGATGATGAAAATTATTTGTTTGACGGCTTATTTCCAGAGTCAGAATATTTACACTTAGACATGGCCAGCAGAAACGATGACTTAAGACGTTTCCATGGTCGTAAAGTAAAAATTAAAGGTATATTGGAAGCCAACACAGATCAATCGATTGTAGGCACAGCAAGCTTTTTGGGCGACCCATCATTAGCCACTTTACGTGTTAGCTCTATTAATGCAATTCCTATTGATAGTGTATCCTATTTTAGACCTACTACAAATTGGAATTTCTGCGAAAGATATCCTAATGTTTGCTCTACTTTTGTTACACCAATTGGTATTAAATGTGCGATTTTATATAGTGGTGGTATAAATGCTTCGAAAGCATATACACGTTATTGGAATGACATCAAATTTATGTATAATATCTTAATCAATAATGGTTATTTAGCAGCTAATATCCGTGTAGTATATAGAGATGGTATAGGAAATGATGGTTCTATTCCAGTTCATTATGCAGCCACACCAACAGGCTTTAATGATGCGGTAGAATACATGAAAACTAAATTAAATTCGCAGTCTAAATTATTTTTAATGTTTAACAATCACGGTGGTGGTTATGAAACATCAACAGGAAACAATTATGGCGTGCTTGATGCCAATAATGACGAAGCAGAAGCAAGCAATAAAACAGACGAAAACTATTGTTATTACGGCGTTTCTGCACCGTTTTTAGATGATACGATTGCTGCAAAAATCAATAGGCTTCCATTTTATGAATTAATTGCAGTAGTCAAACCATGTTTCAGTGGTGGTTTAATTTGGGATTTGCGCGGTGCCAATAGAACAATCATTACTTCAGGTACTGAGTTTCAGACGACTTGGTCAAATCCTGGTGGTCAATTTGGCGAATTGACGTATAATTTCTTTGGTGCAGTTACAGGCATGACACCAGATGGCGTTGTAGTAGATGCAGATATAAATAATGACGGAAAAGTATCGATGTACGAAGCTTATATTTTCTGTAGAGATAATGAAAGAATGAAAGTTATCGAGCAACCACAATTTGGAAATAGTGCTTCAGGCACACCAACAACAACACCATCTTCGTCTGGTTACGGTAGTAATGTGTTTTTATAAGATTTGTAAAATAGATAATTTCAATGCAGCAATTTATTGCTGCATTTTTTTATTAAGATACAATTGATTTTGTACTTTCGTGTTAAATAGGTTTAGATGGAATCTTTTCAAATAAAATATTCAGAAGGTAGAAATTTAGCAATAATCATAATAACAATGATGTTGGTAATTGCTGCATTAGTTGGTGTAATGTTATTTGTTTTTATGAAAATGGACATTGAAGGTGATATTGGAGCAATTATATTTGGTGTCATTATAACATTGTGTTCAATCCTATTAGTGGTCGCATTTTTAGTTATGTTTAAAGTAAAAGGAGTTGTTTCTTTTTCTGAAAATCTTATAGAAATTAATTTTAATAAATCAACATTGTTATATAAAAATACAAACATAAAAATACCATTTTCCAATATTAAAAATGCAGTGTTAGAAAACGACACTTATAATAGGAAAGTTATTTCCTTGTCAATAGTTGCTCCATCAAAAACGATTTATTTAGCGCCAATTAGTAATGATGAAAACGATAATTTTGATCAATTTTGGAATAGCTTAGATGCGTTAATTCAAAAATATAATCAATCGCAAAAAAACACAGGACATCAAATCCAACATAAAAGTATGTATGAGCAATGGTGGGCAAAATTATTAGCCATCATTTGCGCTGTATTAGCTATTGGTATATGTATTGCAAAAATAGTTGACCAAGATGCAATATCAACATGGCGTTTAATTGCCTTTTTAGCCTATACTATTCCATTTTGTTTTATTGTGTACCATGCAAATAAAAAAAAGAAATAAATATGAAAGATAAGATTGTCGTAATTACTGGAAGCAACTCTGGAATTGGTAGAATTGCAGCTACGGAAATTGCAAAAATGGGCGCTCAAGTTATTATGGTATGCCGCAATGAAGCAAAAGCAAAAGCTGTTCAAGAAGATATCAATGCAGTAACAGGTTTGAATAATTGTGATTTATTTATTTGTGATTTCAGCTCACACGCATCAATAAAACAGTTTGCTAAAGCTATTAGAATGAAATACAATCAAATCGATGTGTTGATTAATAATGCTGGTGTAATAATTGGAGAGCGCGAAGAAAATGAAGAAGGTTTAGAGATGATGTTTGCCACCAATCATTTAGGTTATTTTTTAGTGACACATTATTTATTAGACTTATTAAAAGCTTCTGATAAAGCTCGTATTGTAAGTGTAGCTTCTTTGGCACATCGTTTTACTAACATGAAATGGAATAATCTACAAGGTGAGCAATCATTTAATTCTTGGATACAATACGGACATACCAAGCTGATGAATATTTTATTCAATAAAGAATTAGCATATCAGCTTAAAAAAAATACCAATATTACGGCCAACTGTTTACATCCTGGAAATATCAATTCGAACTTTGGACAAAGTGGAAATCCGCTGATGAAGTTTTTAATGTCGAATTTCGGTTTTGTATTGACTACACCAGAAAAAGGAGCAGAGACTACAATATATTTGGCGACATCGCCCGAAGTACAAGGAAAAACAGGCTTATATTGGTATCGCAAAAATCCGACTTTTCCATCTTTGGAAGCCATTAGCTCTGAAAATTCGCGACGACTTTGGGAAATTAGCCATAAACTTTCTGGTGTGAAAGAATTTGGTGTTGTTAATTTAGATTAATCATTGACAATATTAAAATGGATATTTTTTCATTTTTTACAACAAATTTTCCGTCACTTTCATTAATTGCTCGCTTGTTTCCAATTTCCATACTTTGGAGCTTTGCAGCATTAACTTTTGCAGGATACTGTAAAAAGAAATTTCATTTCAAAATAGGATATACAAGAAAAATATTCCATTTTTTAATCTTTATTTCCGCAGCTTTCTTTCAAATATTTTATTCTTTACAAGGCGTATTTATTTTAGGCTGGTCAGTGACTGTAGTATTGATATTTGCCTGTTACAAAGGCAATGGTTTTATGTTATATGAAGCCATCGCACGCGAAAAAGATGCACCATATCGAACAAAATATATTGTGTATTCTTACTTGGCTACATTTTTAGGTGGCGTGTTTTCAAATATTTTATTTGGTCAATATGCTATCTTCGGCTACGCAATAACTGGCGTTGCCGATGCCATTGCAGAGCCAATAGGCACGCGCTTTGGCAAGCATCAATATCGTGTTTTTAGCTTCGATAAAATGAAGATTTCTTACAGAAGTATAGAAGGTAGTTTGTCTGTGTTGGTGGCCACTTTGCTTGTTATTGTATTGCTGGCGACAACATTTTTTTCTGTCTCTATTCCATTTTATTATATCTGTGCGATTGCTATTTTTTGTATGTTGGTAGAAGCTGTTTCGCCAAGCGGTTTTGATAATTTATTATTGCAATTATGTAGCAGTTATGCTTGTTGTTTTATTATACAGCAACTTTAATCATCTTTACGTTTTGCATTATTTTTATCAATAAATGTGATAAAGTCATACAGTTTTTCTACAGGAATATTTTTGGCAACAATTTTATAATTTCTGTCGATAATGAAAACTTTTGGAGTAGCAATAACATCATATTCTTTTCTAAATGCACTCACGCCACGCATATCTGCGCAGGTAATCCAATCTGTAGAACAATTCTTTGCAGCAAATGCTCTAAATGAGCTGTCTGTTTGCTCTGTAGATACACTGAAAACATCTACACCAAATTGTTTTAAAGAGTCAGTATAAATTTGTTTTAACAAAGGAATTTCCTTTTGGCAATGGCCACAATCTGAGTTCCAAAAAACTAAAACGGTGTAATTGTTTTTGCTAATAAAGTCATGAAAAATTTGATTCTTTCCGCTTGTATCTTGTACAATAAAATTGGGTGCAATTTTTCCTATTAATGTTGGTCGAATGGCTTCGACTCTATCTCTCAATTCGCTTAAGCTTTTTTCGCTTGCCCACCAAGCCTTGCCTGTGAAAAAATATTTGTCAGACATGTACACATAGATAGCATCATGTCCCATAATTTCACTTTTCGCGTACTTCAAGAAAATTTCATTCAAACAAAACTGAAACATTTCAGCATTTGCTTGTGCTTTATCTAATACAAAATCGATGGATTGTATAATAGAATCAGGCTGTGGAAAGGTATATACATCAAAATACTTCAACAATTTTCCTTGAAAAATTGGACTTCGAATAAATCCAGAATCAGCAAAATCTATGTGGTCGAAATAATGTTGTTTAGTATAGTGAAATGTATAAAACGAATCTATTAACTCACCTTTTGCATTTTTGGGTGCTTCAGGTATTTCCAATTCTAACATTGCCTTTATCAGCTTAGAATAAAAAGTTGTTGGATATTTTTTTGCTATTTTTTTTCTATGCGATTCTATGTCTTCGCTTATTTTATCTAATTGGTCAGCTATTTTTTTATAGGCTGCTGAATTTTTTTCTAATGGTTTTAATAGCTTTTGCAAGGAATCATTCTGTACACCTAATGGTATCATATAATTCATATCTTCAAACAATTGTTTGTTTTCAACAGAATTTTTAATTACTGCATGTTTGATGAAATTGCTCGTGTCTGTTTGAATACTGAATGCTGTTTCTTTGATGATGAAATCAAAAGAAGTATAACGCATACTTGGAAATGCCATTAAATATACGCCAGCAGGTATATTTTTATTGCCTTTGATTTGTGCTACGCCTTTTTCATTAAAATGCAATGTATCTTTCAAGTATTTTTTGTCACCATAATAATTAGCGAGAAGACCATCTTGATTTTCCATTCCTTTAATGCTAATGGTGATGTTGAAATTATTTTCTTGTGCAAAAGTGATAGTAGTGAAAAGTGTTATAAAAAGTAATGTAAAAAGTGGCTTCATCATGCGTTTTTCAAATTGATTTCAAAATTCGTTCCGAAATTACTCATTCGACTATAATTAATTGTATAAATCTTTGTTAATTTGTATAAAACAATGTTGAAGTATTTATACATAGCAGGCGGTGGCGCACTCGGTACAATATGCAGGTTTTGGCTGGTGACATACTTAGAGCAAAAATATACAAGTACATTTCCTTTTGGCACACTCACGGTTAACCTATTTGGATCACTTTTGATTGGTTTTTTATTCGGACTAATGTCGGTAAACGGCATTATTGAAGAAAAATGGAGATTGCTATTGTTTATTGGATTTTTAGGCGGTTTTACCACATTTTCTTCTTTCTCTTTAGAAAATATGAAATTGTTGCAAAATGGATTTTCGAGTACAGCGATTGTCTATATTTTAGCCAGTAATCTTTTTGGTATTTTGTTGGCTTTTCTTGGCTATTTCATTTCATTGAAATTAAAATAAAAAGCGAAACCTTTTGAGTTTCGCTTCCTGTATAATATGTGTTAATACTTATTTGAATTGAAAATTTGCATCAGTTAGGTTTACACCTAATTTTAAATCCTTGAATTCATAAATTTCATAAATTCCTTTCTCGTCTTCCATTTTGTGATAGATAGGCAATAAGTTTGATTTGTCGATATATAAGGTTGTTTTCTTAGCATAAGAAGAAGGAATTTTCAATTTTTGACC
>JADKZZ010000116.1 GCA_020848475.1 Chitinophagales bacterium
AACAAGAGGTGGCATCAAAGTATGGTGCATTAATAGCGAAAGAAGTGCTAACGCCTGCCAATATGATTGAGTCTATTCTCACAGGAAAAATGTCTGATAATCTATTTAATATGATTCAAAAAAACGTACAGCAGATGGTTGATGAACAAGCAGGCATTTTAAAACCAGTTGTCGTATTTGCCGTAGGTTCAGAAAAATACAAAGCCATGAAAATTGCGATTACTGGAAACATGGTGCATCAATTACCAGTTGCTTTGAAACATATCGAAAAATATGCGGAAGATGCAATGGACATACAAAACACATTAGTCAGCAAAATGCAAGAATTGACACCTGAAGAATTTGAAGGTGTATTGCGACCTGCGTTCAAACAAGATGAATGGATTTTAATCACTGTTGGAGCTGTTTTAGGATTTCTTGTCGGCGAATTACAGGTACTTATTATGGAGCACTTTGTTTTGCGCTGAGAAATTTAGTTGCAATTACAACTTTCATTTAAACAATTCTTAACTTTCTACTTATGCTATGCATACTTTGTTTTTGTAATTTTATTTAATTCTTTTAATGACGCTTTGTCATCGTGAACGTTTTGTAGCCGCTCTTATAAAAAAACATTATTTTATCAGAAAAGATACATCGTGCCAGCGCATGACAAGAAAAAAACTACATAATGAGCAACAAAGTTTTTATCTTCGACACAACACTACGCGATGGCGAGCAAGTTCCAGGCTGCCAATTGAATACTATTGAAAAAATCGAAGTAGGCTTAGCATTAGAAGCATTAGGCGTTGATGTGTTAGAAGCTGGTTTTCCAATTTCATCACCTGGCGATTTCAAGTCGGTAGTCGAAATTACTAAAAACATTTTCAATCCAACTATTTGTGCGCTCACACGAGCCGTAGCTGCAGACATTGATTGCGCTGCGGAAGCATTAAAACACGCTAAGCGTGGTCGTATCCATACAGGCATAGGCTCCTCAGATATTCATATCAAAAATAAATTAAAAACAACACGTGAAGCCATTTTAGAAAAAGCTGCTTGGGCCGCCAAATATGCACGTAACTATGTAGATGATGTTGAGTTTTTCTGTGAAGATGCTGGTCGTGCCGACTTGGAGTTTTTAGCACGCATGGTAGAAACTGTAATTGCTGCAGGTGCTACAGTAGTCAATATTCCAGACACAACAGGCTATTGCTTGCCTGAACAATACGGCGCAAAAATTGCATATTTAATGAATAATGTGCCAAACATCGACAAAGCCATTATTTCTGCACATTGCCACAACGACTTAGGCATGGCAACAGCCAACTCTATGGCTGCTTTGCAAAATGGCGCACGTCAAGTAGAAGTAACCATGAATGGTATTGGCGAACGTGCTGGTAATACTTCCTTAGAAGAAATTGCCATGATTTTAAAATCGCATGAAAATAATTTGAATTTACAATGCGATATCAATATCAAAAAAATATATCCTACATCACGCTTGATTACAAGATTGATGCGTATGCCTGTACAACCTAACAAAGCAATTGTTGGCCGTAATGCATTCGCTCATTCGTCTGGCATTCACCAAGATGGCGTTTTAAAAAATAGAGAAAACTACGAAATCATCGACCCACATGACGTAGGCATTCCAGAATCTTTGATTGTATTAACGGCAAGAAGCGGACGCGCAGCGCTGAAGCACCGTTTGGAAAATATTGGATTCACCTTAGACCAAGCTCAGCTAGACGAAACATATAAGAAATTCTTAGACATGGCCGACCAACGCAAAGAAATCTTCGACGAAGATTTGTTGGAAATGATGGGTCAAAGCCGAGAAGGAAAAATTTATGAAATCGACTATTTAGAAGTGCATTGCGGCAAACGTCATCAAGCTACAGCAACAGTTGCTTTAGTAAAAAATGGAAAGCGCACAGTAGAAATCGCAGATGGCTGTGGCCCGGTTGATGCTACGCTCAAGGCTATTGATAAAATTGTACAACAGCCCGTACGTCTCGAAGAATACTTAGTGCAAGCAGTAACCGGCGGCAGCGATGACACTGGCAAAGTACACATTCAAATTTCGAAAAATGGTGTGTTTTACTATGGCTTCGGCAATGACACAGATGTGATTTATGCTACCGCAAAAGCCTATGTTGATGCTTTAAATAAAGTGTAATTTATCTTACTTATTATTCTGCTAAATTTCTCAGCACACTCAGATAAATATGCTGATTCGCTTTGATAGAAAAATGTTGTTCTACGGCCAATCGTGCATTTTTTCCAATGCGTATTCTTTCGTCAGTCGAATCTACTAAATACAATAGACTATTGTACCACGCCATTGTAGTATTATCCACCAAAAAACCATCTTCTCCGTTTTGTATTACTAGCGAATTAGTGCCAAAATCTGTGGCCACACAAGGCACACCAACATGCATATAAGCTAATGCCTTATTGCCACTTTTGCCTAAAACCCATTCTTCTTTCTCTAATGGATAAATACCAATATCTATTTGTTTTAAATCTTCAATTTCCTGCGCAGCTGTCCAGCTGATATTGCGAACAGGTATGCGCTCGTGATGGTAGGGCGCATTGCAAATAACAAGAAACTCAATTTTTCTATTTTGGCTAAGTTGTATCAATGTATCTTCTACAAGCTTTAAATATTTTAAAGTAGAATGTGTGCCTGTCCAGCCAATTGTAATTGTATTTTTTGGTGAATGAATTTTTGGTGTCGATTTATCCGTGTCGTATGTAGCTAAAATGGTGTGTACATTCGTATTGTACTGTTGTACAAATTGTTTTAGAAATGGCGAACATACAATTACAGCATCTGCATATTTCATTAATGCTAAGGGTTTATTTCTTCCTTTTATTTTATCTATAAAGCGTGTTTTGGGTTGATTAAGATATATCATATCATCAATATCATACACTACTTTTTTAGCGATTTTTGAAATAAGCCATTCAAAAAAAGGTGGACCTAATGGCGTCACCCAAAGATGTATATACACAATATCATATTGGCGAAGCCTACATAAATCAATGACTCTGCGTACATAACCTCGAAGCGTGCCCAAGATTTTCCCAAACAAAAAACCGGGTTGATAAATTACTTTCCAAAATTCATCATCAATAAATGAGCTTGTGCTTAATTCGAAACCATTATTTTCAAAATGAGAATAGTATTGTTCAAATTTTAAACGTTGGCTCGGCGCTTTACCAAATGGATACGGTGAAAGAAATAAGATTCTTTGCTTCTTCATATAATGCGACTCCTAAAATAAACTAATTTTTTGTATTATTGAGTATGGATGTACCAATGATAGATTTGAAAGCTCAGTATTTATCTATCAAAGATGAAATTGATGAGGCCATTCAGCACACGCTTAATCGCGCTGATTTTATTCAAGGCAATGCTGTGCACGAGCTGGAACAAAACTTAGCTGCATATACTGGCATGCGACATGTAATTGGCTGTGCGAATGGAACTGATGCCTTGCAATTAGCCATTATGGCTTTACAGCTACCAAAAGCTAGCAAAATTATAGTACCAGCATTTACTTATATTGCACCAGTAGAGGTTATTACATTTCTTGGCTATGAAGTAGTGTTTTGCGATGTGAACACACAGGATTATAATACCTCATTATCGCATATAAAAGCTGTATTTTGCGAAGACATAAAAGCGATTATCGTTGTTCATTTATTTGGTCAACTATGTGTAGATATCGAAAACATTGATGCTTTTTGCAAGTCAAATAATATTGCATTAATTGAAGACAATGCGCAATCTTTAGGTGCAATAAAAAATATAAAACGAAATAGCATTGTTACAACGTCTTTTTTTCCAACAAAAAATTTAGGTGCTTATGGCGATGCTGGTGCTGTATTCTGTAATGATGAGGCATTAGCAAAAAAAATTCGAATGCTCGCGTCACACGGACAATCTAAAAAGTATATTCACGATGCTGTCGGAGTTAATTCTCGCTTAGACACTTTGCAAGCCGCTATACTCAACGTAAAGCTGAAATATATTGACACTTATAATCACAAAAGAAAAGTAAATGCGCATTATTACCAGCAACAACTATCGAGTATTAATGCTATTGAATTACCACTAATTACAGCAGATCATATTTTTCATCAATATACCATTATTATAAAAAATGGAAAACGCGATGAACTACAAATTTTTCTTGCACAAAAAGGAATTGCTTCTACTATCAATTATCCCATTCCTGCCTATCAACAACAGGCATATCTTCAAGATATTGAACTCAAAAATACAGGCATTTTATGCGCATCTGTTTTATCAATTCCTGTTTTTCCAGAATTGAGCGACACGCAATTGTCGTATATTTGTGAAATGATAAAATTATTTTTTGCTACGCATGAATAATATTTTTAAACACGAAACTGCCATTGTCGATGATGGCGCCATTATTGGAAACAATAGTAAAATATGGCATTTCAGTCATATTATGCGTGCACAAATTGGTGAAAATTGTAGCATTGGTCAAAATGTATTTATTGCCAACAATGTAAGGATTGGCAATGGTGTGAAAATTCAAAATAATGTTTCTGTATATGAAGGTGTTGTTCTCGAAGATGATGTATTTGTCGGCCCTTCCGCCGTTTTTACAAATGTCATCAATCCGAGAAGTTTTATTGAAAGAAAAACAGAATATAAAACTACATTGATTAAAAAAGGTGCGACGATTGGCGCTAATGCCACTATTGTTTGTGGAAATACGATTGGCGAATATGCATTTATTGGCGCTGGCAGTGTTATTACCAAAACAGTAAAACCGTATGCGCTTATGAAAGGCAATCCGGCAAAGCAAGACGGCTGGATGAGTGAAGCAGGAGCAAAATTAGTATTTGAAAACAATATTGCAATTTGTGCTATCCGTCATGAAAAATATAAAATGGAAAACAACTTTTGTAAAAAAGTAATTGACTAACTTACATATCTAAACATTGAATCGACAAGCAAATAAACATGTCTAAAAATTTTGCCATCATTGGTGTTGCTGGCTACATTGCACCACGCCATCTAAAAGCAATTAAAGAAGTAAATGGAAATTTAGTGGCTGCTTATGATATAGCAGATGCTGTAGGAATTTTAGATACTTATTTTCCGGCTTGTGATTTCTTTACAAATGAAACATCATTCTTTGAATTTCTTGCGCAGCAACAAACACTAGACTATCTTGTTATTTGCTCTCCCAATTATTTACATGAAGCACATTGCTTAGCAGGTTTACAACTGGCAACAACAATTATTTGTGAAAAACCATTATCACTTACAGTAGAAAGTTTACATACATTAAAAGCTGCTCAACAGCAAAGTGGCAAACAAATATACACTATACTTCAATTGCGCTTACTGCCAATGCTAATACAATTGAAAAAAGAAATGGAACAATCCACCACAAATAAATTTGAAGTTAATATCGAATATTACACACCACGCGGAAAATGGTACCATCAAAGCTGGAAAGGTGATATCGAAAAATCGGGCGGAATTGCTACAAACATTGGTATCCATCTATTTGATTTAGTCACATGGTTATTTGGTAATTGCAAACAACTACATGTCGAAGAAAATACAAAAACGACAAGCATTGGCACATTACATCTTGATAAAGCTAGCATACATTGGAACCTTAGTATTGACAGCAATTTAAGAGCCAAACGACAGATGTCCATTAACGGAAAAGTGTATGAGTTCACCGAAGGCTTCTCCGATTTACATACACAAGCCTATCGTGAAATCATTAAAGGTAATGGCTTTACTATTGATAACATATTTCCGTCTGTTGCTATAGTCGAACAAATCAGAAAATCCATACCAAGTGCATAAGCAATAAGCAAATTGTATTTATACGAATGTCATTCCCACGAAAGTGGGAATCTCCAACAACTGAATATCATTCTGATTGTTTACCTATTCTTGCGCATAAATTTTTTACGCACTACTTCTCCATCAAAAGACACTTCTGCAACATACACAGTAGCATTCAACATGCCGATTGGCATTGCAAACTGATTGTAACCTTTTACACCATCGAAATCATGCTGATACATTTGCTGTCCTAATACATCCACAAAGCGAATGTTTACTTTTCCTGCGGCTGGCAACATCACGCCAAAGTTGATATTATTGTCATATGCTGGATTAGGGAAAATTGTAAGTATATCAAAACCGCCGACTTTTATTTCTTTACATGTCGTGTTATTGTCTGTTCTGTTTTCTGTAGCATTATTATTGACATTATCGATAGAAGCGCAAACCACAGGTATAGAATTATCGCCAGCGCGCAATTCGCCATTAAACAAATACACCGTTGTTTGTCCTGGCAAAAGGCTACCTGTCCAGTTTTCTCTGATTTCTGCGCCTCCACCCAACTGCAAGCTCAAGCCGAGTGCTGTAATTTCTACATTACTATTATTGATGATGCTAACCTGTACTTTATAAAAATCGCCCGATGTCGGAATTAAGCTAATCGAAGCCATCACGCCATCTAAATAAGCTCTATCCACTAAAATAAATTTCGTTAAAGTGTCTGTGCAGCCTCTAAAGTCTGTAGCTACTAATTTTATAGGATACGTACCAATTGCGGTATATACATGTGGTGGTGGATTATAGCCTGCAATGAAAGGTCCACCATCGCCATAATTCCATAGATAATTGCCATTTGTGGCTGACTGATTGACATAATTCACGTTTAAAGGCGGCAATCCATTCTGTGGTGAGAATGTAAATTTTGGTATTGGCGGCGATGATACGGCAATGCTACGCAATTTGGTATTACTGCAACCAACCGTATTTTGTGCTGTTAGCTGTATCGTATAATTTCCTTGCGAATTAAAAGTATATTTTGGATGTTGTATCGTATCTGTTGCCAAGCCCGAGAAATACCAATTCCATTTGCTGATTGGTGTGCCATCTGGTGTGGCAGAAATATCTGTAAACTGAATAGACTTGCCAACACATTGCGTTGGAGAAATCGTAAAATCAACTACTGGAAAGCCAAATACTTTTATTTGTTTTACTACAGTATCTAGGCATTGGTTAGATGATTTGACGACCAATTTCACATCGTAAGTGCCAGGTTCATTATATATATGTTGTGGATTTCTGATGGCTGTTTCTATGGTGCCATCGCCAAAATCCCAGCTTCCCCAATTGATATCAGGAATCACACTCGGTGCTTGCACAGTAGCTAAAAATTTTAAATTTACTGGCGTTTTGCCACAAACTGAATCAAAAGAAAAATTGGCATTCGGCGAGCTATTGACGGCCACCTGACGCGATATCGTATCAGAGCAGCCATTCGAGTTAGTAGCCTTCAGCGTCACCAAATAATTGCCTGCGGCAGGAAAAGAAAATCCAGGATTTTGCTTGCCATTGCTAATGCCTAATCCACCAAAATTCCAAGACCAATCTGTGACTGCGGCGGCATTGGCGATAGTTTGATCGGCGAATATGGTAGGCATACCTTCGCAAGACAATAGATTATAGAAAGATGGCGTTGGATTTCTATTGACTACAAATGTTTTAGCGATAGAATCGGTGCAACCTACATTCGTTTTTATTTTTAATGATGCCGTTTGCGTGCCTAAATTACTAAATGTAGTGCTTGGATTTTGCACAGAAGATGTGCTGTTGTTGCTGAATGTCCAATTCCAACTTTGTATCGTATTGCCTGCTGGCACTTTTGACGAATCAGTGAATGCGAGAGCTGCGTTTTGACATGCTGGCGCAACTGCAAATTGTGCTGTCGGTGCTTTGCCAGCAATGGTGACGTTGATAGGTTGATTGATTACGCAGCCGTTTGTTGTCCTCGCATATATATTATATAGTCCTGTATTTTGAAATGAGTTATAGATTAAAGTATCACCATCTGACCATCTTATACTATCTAATTTCACATTTGAATGAATGTAAATTTTTTCATTTTCGCATAATGTAATTTGATTATTAACTGGAATAGGATTGAGAGAAATATTTGTAATTGCTACTCTAATCGTATCATAATATACACATCCCTTTATATCATAAATAACAACTGAGTATAACCCAGGTTGAGTAATTCGAATTAAACTATTTGTACTAAATATATTTCCATTAAAAGACCATTGAATATTAAATGATGAATTTAATCCAAGGTCTATTTTAAGAGTATCGTTTATACAAAAATTAACGTTGTTTTTAGGCAATTTTTTATAAGGCAAAACTGAAATATCATCAGTACTTTGATTTCCAAAAACATCTGTTGTTGTTAATCTATAAGTGCCATTTGAAAAAGCTTTAATTGATGAGGTTGTATCGCCTGTTGACCATTGATATTTTACAAATCTGTCTTCCGCGTAGATTCTTAAAGTATCACAAAATGAATTTCCAAAAATAGTATCAGTTCCTAAATTAATTGGTGGTGTGTATTTGCTTCGTAAATAATTATTAACCAAAATATCTTCATTGTTTGTTGTGTTCCTATTAAACATAATAACTTCAGCAATGTCACCACTTATACCATCAGCAATGTAATCATATCTTGCACCCAGCATAGCAAATGTCATTTGAGGAATGTAATTAGGTACTCTTAGTGTTATGTTGTCACCATTCACTGAAATGGTGTCATTTGAATATTTATAATAAGAAAAATTGGCTTTTATGTTGTTTGTTGTTGGCTCTGACTGTAGGGTTAAACCTGTTTTATAATAAATAGATGGGCCTGCACCAAAATAAGAGCTAGCAGCCATAATAAGGTTTGGACCTGGTCCGCTTAAAATTGTTTGAAATGCACTAGAATTGTTTTTGTGGTTTTTTAAAATATAAAATGTGAAATCTGAAAAATTTTTAACTGAATCTATATTTGTTAAATTTTTCATTCCACCTATTCCAAATTGAACAGTTGGATGATTATTTAACACCCTTTCACCTGGGTTAATGGTTGGTTGAAGATTTGAATTTGCTTGTTGCATGTGATACAATGAAGCGCTTTTGTCATTCCATTTTGACACCAATCCACCATTTAATGTCACACCTTGACCTGCATCGTACCAACACGATAATTCTGGAATTTGTAAAAGATTAACATAAGTTAGAATCGAGTACGGAGTATATTCGTTAAGTGCTACATCATAAACATGCCAATAGTAAGGAATATTAGCTTGTGATAATGTTACTAATGATTGAGTATTTACTGTAGATTCTGAATAGATTACGTTTAAAAATAAAGAATCTGTTGCTATTTCAAGTTTATACAAATTTTGAACTATGCTTGATCCTTCCCATTTAAAAGTTAAAGAATTTGTTTCCGAGACAAAATTATTTTTGGGTGACACCAAAGAAGTTGCATATATGTTACTAATCGCACAAGCAATAAATATAAGAATCCAATTTTTCATCAATATGTATATTGAATAAAGTTACTAACTTTTTCTAATTGTAATACATTCAATCTGTTTATTTTATTAGAACCTAAGGAACTTCTTATAATTAAGAATTCTAAGTTTAATCTTCTCTATCAAGCCAAGCTCTTTGTTTTTGATTAGCTTAATTATAAGCTCATCTGCTTTATTGGAAATTTTAATATTATTTGGATGGAGAATCTCAGATATCTCTTTTTTTTCGACTAGGTTATACCACCATTGTGCTCTTGTGGTGTGAGTAGCATCGTCTGTGAAGCCTATGTTTTCAACTAAATTAACTGCTGGATTTATACATATGCCATTTGAGGTTAGAATAGAAAAATACCATTGAAAGTCCCAAGCATCGGTTAATCTACCTTGTAATATATCTTGCCAGTCATTATACCAAATTTTGCCATTTTGTGGTAGTTTCTCAAATTTCGCTTCGAAATTTAAAAGCTTAAAATTCATTTTATTCCATGCACGTTTCCAAGTTGCCCATCCCCAAGAAAGAGGTACTTGTGAAAAATAATAACTTTCATTAAATGAAATCATTTTTAATAAGTAATTATTACCTGAGACATGCATAATATTTTCTACATCTTTATATTTTTTAAGTACTAAATCACAAAAAGTAAAGAAAGTTATATTGGGTAAACAATCGTCTTCTAAAATAATCCCATATTCTTCTTCTTCAAAAAACCAATTTATTGAATCATAGATTCCTTGACCAGAACCAAGATTTCTTTCTCTAAATGTTATTTTTAATTTACACTCCCAATCAACCTGTTCAGTTATTATTTTTCTGCATGTTTCTATTTTTTCAACATCACCGTGTCTGTTCTCACGGGGTCCATCTGAGACCACATATAAAACAGAAGGTTTAATTTGTTTAATTATATTAAATACCCTCTGTGTAGAAATTGGTCTATTGAATATAATAAATAGTATTGGCGTGTCCATTTGAATTAAATTTTTTCAATCCAAATTGACTGTGCATCAGATTTAAATACATCAGGAAATCCATGTAGCCATTCAGGAAATTTATTCTGTACATAACTCGGAAAGAATTTAATTTTAAATTTGTTATTATACATTAAGAAGGCTCTCATTATATAGATTTCATTCCAATTGTATCTTCCTAATACCCATTTTTTGGGATACTCAAAAGGATAAAAAATATCGTGGAAGTGTATTATGACTCCTTGATTTAATATTGGTAAAATCTCAAATAATATAAAATTTAAATCACTTCCTGATTTACAGATATGTGATGTATCGATAAATAAAATATCACCAGAATTTAATTCTTTAAAAATATTAGTGTCTACATCCTGTATTTGTTTATTAACAATATTAACTTTTCCTGAATCATCGTTTTTTAGCAATAAATTTAAGCGTTCTAAATCTGGCTCAATAAAAGTTAATTGTATATAGTCTTGTAAAAACAAATTATTAGTATCAAGAGTGACTGCGCTTGAAAAACCAGAACCAACTTCTATCATTCTTTTGGGTTTAATATGCCTTAACATCAAATGAAGAAAGATAGCATCATTATAAGTAAACCAAATATTATTGTAGTAATATCGGCATCCGTCACTTTTTTCCGCTTTAAATGGTATGCTATTATAATTTATAGATAGTGAATCTATTAGTTGTTTATGACTATCTTTATCTAAATCAATACCTTCAATATAATCTGGCAATTTAGATGGCCAAACCTGATTTTGGCGTCTTTCTATCTCATCAATGTTAACAATTGGAGAATAATAGTGCCCAACTGGGAAGCATGCGTTTTTATAATATGCATCAACTTCACTTCTTAAACCTCTTATGTAAGGAAGTTTGTCTAATAGTTTTTGAAAATACAATTTCATCATTAATATATTGTAACACAAATCTACAAAAAAATATCATCTTATAAAGTGAAGACCATAATCTATGAAACTAATTATAAATCTGTTCTAAACTATCAGTTGTTTTCTTTTCATGCATCCTGTTTCCGCTCCTTAGATGGATCTTATGAACCATTCGGCTTCACAAAAAAACATGAAATATCTGATGTTTTATTGACTGGGTAGAACAATTACAATCATATCAAAACACGCTTTTTTCAAAGTCTGATGCTAATGATTTAGCCAATAAAATGATTCCATTTTTAACGCAATCCATAAGCCGGCCACAGTACAACTATAAAAACGACAGGTTGATTTTTGCCAGAAAATTTATGCGATCGATATAGTCTCATTTATCAATTGTTTTTCACTTCCTGATTTTCCGCAAATACAAAAAAAGTTTATTTACAATTCGTCAATTCGCTATGTACTTTTCATTTCTATTTTATACTTTTACTTCTAAAATATTTCGCCACAAATAAGCATGCAGCTAATAAGACAAGCTATAAAATTTTTCTACTATCGTTTTTTTTATAAAAATCGAATTGATATCTCATTATTCAATCATGTAGATTTCAAAAGCACCTTTGGAAAAGCTTGCGTGCTGAAAACAAATAGCAGAGTGTCTGCTTCCACAATTGGCGACGACTTGCTACTGCTCGATAATGCCATACTGAAAGTGGTGAGCACGGAAGACCATGTTGCCGTCTATAAAAACACAATAGTTACCTATAGCGAAATAGGCAGATATACTATATTGCCAATGATTCTAAAATAAACAACGCCACCATCGGACGCTTTTGTTCGATTGGGTTTGAGGTGCATATTGGCACAGGTAAACATCCTATTGATTTCAAAAGCACAAGTCCAGTTTTTTATTCTACAAATCGTTTGTTTACAAATATTCCGTTTGCAAAAGAACAACATTATTCTGAATACGAACGATGCACGATTGGCAATGACGTTTGGATTGGCGCACGTGCCATTATCTTAGATGGCGTGACGATAGGAAATGGTGCCATCATCGGCGCTAACTCATTGGTGACGAAAGACGTGGAACCGTATAGCATTGTTGGTGGTGTGCCAGCAAAACACATTAAATATAGATTCTCAGCAGAAAAAATACAGGCATTGCAAGCTGAAGCTTGGTGGAATTGGACTGACGAGAAACTCACTGCTGAGCTTTCGTCCTTTCAAAAGCCAATTTCATAAAGTGGAAATCTCCTATTTTCTATTTCAGTTGCTGAGGACATCGACTGTTAGATGGAAAGGAATGTCATTCCCACGAAAGTGGGAATCTCCTATAACTCGATGTGCGGTTTGAATTTAGTTTTCATTTTTTTTATTCAACTGATTATCAAGTTTAAACTTTTGTCACTTTTTTTCTTAGTCAAAAAAAGTAACCAAAAAAGACAAGGCAAAAATATCGCTCCACGCTATAGCCACGCTTTGCTGGCGATTTTTGCCAGCCTACGCTTCTTACATCCTACATATATCAACCAGTTATGCTTTTTTATTCATTTTTTCTATTGTTTAAACCGCTCAAGGGGTTACTTATTATATTTCGCTTGGTGAGGACACCGACTGGAAAAAAATCCTATCTAAAAAAGCTATACCATTTGCGTTTAAGCTTATCGCTTAAGGACAGTGGCAAGTTGTAATGTAAGTTTGTATTTAGCATATCAGCTTGATGATTTATTGCTACACTTGCTGGATGTTTCATAGTAGTAATCTTGCCATATTTGACAAACTTATACCACCATCGCGAGCCAAGGGTATGCGTAGCCATATCGCTGACACCTATGTTTTTTACCAAGCTAATTTCTGGATAAATGCAGATATATTTATTCTTCAGAAAAGCATAAATCCATCTGTAAGCCCAGGAATCTGTTTTACCGCTAAATGCATTTTCAATATCTTGTTTCCACGGCTTTTTTGCAGCATTATCAAAAACGTCATCATCAATATGCGGTACATTAAATTGAAATTGTTGCCATGCTTTTTTCCAAGTTGCCCAACCCCAAACCAATGGAATTTCTGCAAAAAAATAAGTATCTGAAGTTCGTCTTATTTCTAATTGCACGTTATAACCACTGATGGCCATCACGCGATCATGATCTCGGTAGCGATGTAATAGCGTATCGCAAAAATGGAAAAAGCTTACATCTGGTAAGCAATCATCTTCCAATATAATGCCGCTTTCTACCTGCTCGAAAAACCAAGAAATTGCACTGCTCACATTTCTAGCACATCCTACATTTTCTTCTCTAAAAAAAGTCTTCAGCTCACAATCCCAATCCACCTTGTCCACTACCGCACGTGTAGCCATACACAACTCTTCTTCGTTTGCCTTTCCGGCTCTTGGCCCGTCAGCCGCTACGTATAAATATTTGGGTTTTATTTTTTTGATTTGTTCAAATACTTTAAACGTAACATCTGGTCGATTGAAAATAAGAAATAGAATAGGCGTTTGAAACATAATAAGCGCAAAATTAATAGAATTCAGGTGAATTGTTACGTATGTGGTAGTATAAGTTTTCTGGCAAAAACACTATCTTCGCAACTCGATGCAAGAGGAAAAATGGTCTAATATTATTGAAAGTCGCGCTACCTTCTCGTTACAATCACTAAAAGAGGTATGGCATTATCGCGATTTACTTTGGATGTTTGTAAAGCGAGATATCGTGACCAATTACAAGCAAACGATTTTAGGACCACTTTGGTTTGTGATTCAACCTATTTTAACAACATTAATGTATGTGGTCATTTTCAATAGAGTTGCTAATATCGAAACGCCAGTGCACCCTGTTTTGTTTTATCTTTCAGGAATTGCTGCATGGAATTATTTTGCAGAATGCTTAAATAAAACATCTACTACATTTAAAGACAATGCCTATATTTTTGGCAAGGTGTATTTTCCTAGAATTATTTTGCCACTGTCTATCGTTTTTTCTAATTTATTGAAATTCATGATTCAGTTTGCCTTGTTTATTCTGATGCTCGCCTATTTAATTGTAGTAGAAAAAAATCCATTAGCACCAAGCTGGTATATCTTATTATTTCCATTATTGGTCGTGCTGATGGCAGCATTGGGTTTAGGGCTTGGTATGATTATCACCTCATTAACCACCAAATATAGAGACTTAACTTTTTTGGTGACTTTTGGTGTGCAACTTTTAATGTATGCAACACCAGTTATTTATCCATTGAGTAAAGTAGCTGGCAGCAGTTTAGCACCGTTTATCTTGGCTAATCCGATGACGACCATAATGGAGACCATCAGAGTAGGATTTTTAGGCGTAGATAAAGGTATTTTTAGCTGGATACATTTAATGTACACTTGTGGCATTACCATCGTCATACTTTTATTTGGATTTTATATTTTTTCGAAAACAGAAAAAACCTTTACCGATAACGTATAACTTATGTCAGATATCATCATAAAAGTAGATCAGCTTAGTAAGCAATATCGCTTAGGAGAAGTCGGCACGGGTTCATTAAGCCACGACTTAAACCGTTGGTGGTATCGCATACGAGGCAAAGAAGATCCTTACTTGAAATTAGGCGAAACCAATGACCGCACAACAAAAAGCAACAGCGATTATGTATGGGCGCTTCGCGATATTAATTTCGAAATTAAAAAAGGTGAAGTTTGGGGCGTGATTGGCAAAAATGGCGCTGGAAAATCTACTTTATTAAAATTACTATCTAGAGTAACGGCACCAACGACAGGTGAAATCAAATACAAAGGAAAAATGGCTTCACTCTTGGAAGTTGGCACTGGTTTTCACGGCGAATTAACTGGTAGAGAAAATATATTTTTGAATGGTGCTATACTCGGCATGCGCAGAAAAGAAATTGCTTCGAAGCTAGATGAAATTGTTGAATTTGCTGGCGTAGAGAAATATATCGACACTCCTGTAAAGCGCTATTCTTCTGGCATGTATGTGCGATTGGCATTTGCAGTCGCCGCACATTTAGATACTGATATTTTAATTTTAGACGAAGTATTAGCCGTCGGCGATGCCAGTTTTCAGCGCAAATGTTTGGGCAAAATGAATGATGCCGCCACTAAGCAAGGGAAAACAGTATTATTTGTCAGCCATAATTTATCGCAAGTGCAAGGCCTATGTACGAAAGGTATGTTATTGGAAAATGGTATGCTCAGCTTTGCCGGCGATATCAATACAGCTATTTCAAAATATACGGAAAATGGCAATAGCGATCGCGCCGTTGACGTTACAAAATGTAATCGCGTTGGTCCACGTGATTTTAACTTCTCCATAACTACATTAAACATTACTAATGTTTCTTCTTCCAGTACTGACATCTTTGAAGAAGATACCATAGAATTAGAAATTGGCTTTCGTGCAAATGATGATTACGATGAAGTCGCACTTGCATTCTCTATTTCTGATAGTCTAGACAACCAGCTTATTGTTTGTCGCTCAACGGCAACATTGCCCTATTTGTCCTTGAAGAAACAGGGCAACTACACTATAAAAACGCAAGTAAAACTGAATATAATTACAGGCATGTATCACTTGCACTTAGGTGCCTCGCATGCAAAGGGTGTTTTAGAATATATTCCTTCAGTAACAACAATAGAAATATTGCCTGTAAACACAAATTGGGAAGAGGCTAAAAAGCCAAGCGTAGGCAAGCTAATTACACACTTACATTGGGAATTAGGCGCATGATGTATTTTACATTTTATCTCATCTAGAAGTATACATTGGAAAAAA
>JADKZZ010000117.1 GCA_020848475.1 Chitinophagales bacterium
CCATTCATCATTGGCTTGTTGTCCTGCCGCTTTTCTTACTGACCAAGGACCTTCAGCACCTGGAGTATGATTGTCTGCACCATTAGTATAGGAATTATTGGCAGTTTCATGGTCGTCCCATACTGTAATAAACGGATATTGTTGATGTAATTTTCGCAATGCAGGATCTAATCTATGTGTTGAGTATCGCTGACGATAATCTGCCAATTGTATAATTTCATGATTAGGCATTTGGTCGGTTCTGGTACTTAAAGGATTTGTACCATATTCATAAATATAATCGCCTAAATGCAGTACAGCGTCGATGTCGTTTCTGTCTTTAATTCTATTGTAAACATTAAAGTATCCGGTAGGATAATTAGAACAAGATACAAATGCAAAACGCAATTGGTTTACACCACTAATAGGCGCAGTTTTCGTTCTGCCAGTTAATGAATTTCTACCTAAAGCAGTAAACTCATAGAAATACCATGTGTTGGCTTGTAAACCTGTAACATCTATTTTAACACAATAATCCGTTGTACTGTCTGCAGAAAAAGTGCCAGACTGAACAATAGAAGTGAAGTTTGTATCCAATGCCATCCGCCAAGTACCATTGACGATTCCTGCAGTTTCAGGTGTTACTCTTGTCCATATCACAACGGCATTTGCTGTTGGGTCGCCAGAAGCAACGCCATGATAAAAAGGCACCAAAGAGGTGTCAACCATTGAGCGTTCCGTACTGCTGATAGGGTCGATTGCAAATGCAAATGATGCTGTAAAATAAAGTGCACAAATAAGAAGTAAATACTTTTTCATAATTCAATTTTTACTAAAATATTCGTTATTAATAAGAATATAGACTAATACTTACTAAATATACTCAAAATACAGATGATATACACTATAATTTAAGATAAAATGTTTGCATTAGTTTTACAAAATCAGCTGTGTAATGATTATGTGCATCTTTTATTATGATTTCTTCTTGTGATGCAATTGTATTTTTTTGCGTTGTAAATACAGCGGCATGTCTAAAAAAATCATGTTTTGGTGTTTGTCGCATGTCGATTTCATCTTCAAGAAAAAATTTATTTTGATGACAAATAGAATGCAATTCTTGTTTTCTGAAATAAGGAAGCAGTATAGCAAATTTACCATGTTCGCTTACTATATTTTTTATTGCAAAAATTAATTCTTCCAATGTTAGATGCAAAGAATGTTTTGCTATATTTTCTTCCTTATTTTCCGTTGATTTTTCATTTTCAAAAAATGGTGGATTGCAAATAATAAAATCAAATTTTTTATTAAAAGCGAAGTCTTTAATATTGCCATGATGCATGTGTAATCTATCTGACCATTTTGAACTTTTAAAATTTTCTACACTCTGTAAATAAGCATTATTTTCTATTTCAATGCCTTCAATAAATGCATTTGTTTTTTGTGCCATCATTAAACTCAACAAGCCAGTTCCACTGCCAATATCTAAGATGTGCTGTGTGTTTTTAGGTATTGGAATCCAAGCGCCAAACACACAAGAATCTGTGCATACTTTCATTGCACATTTGTCTTGATGTATGGTAAATTGCTTGAATTGAAAATAGGTGTTTGCCATGTAGCGAAGGTATAGATTTTTAAATAAAAAAATCGGATGGTAAAAACCATCCGACCATAACCTAATAAAAAACATATAAGGATTAATATCCAAAGGCATAGTATTTTAAGCCATTTTGGTCTGGATATTTCCCTTGTAGTAAAATTCCATTGCCTTTACTTTCATTAATCAAATCGATTAAATCGCTTTTTTTAGTCACGCTTCTATTGTTTATGCCTATGATGATAAAACCTTCTTGCATGCTGGTGTTTTGTTTGATGATGCCATCATTTATTTTTGTTACTTTTAAACCACCACTCACACCTAATTTTTTAGCTTCTAAGCTGCTTAACTCATCAACGGCAATGCCTAAATTATCAAGAACGTTTCCTGTTTTTGGTGCGTCTTCTTTGCTTAATAATGCTGTTTTATTGTCTTTTGATTTTAAAACCACATCTTTAGCAATCATGTTGCCATCTCTAAAAATTGACAATTTCACTTTGTCACCAGGTCTATATCTTGCTACATGCTCTTGTAAATCTGCTGAGTTTTTTATTTCCGCATCACCAACCTTCATGATGACATCACCACGTTTCACACCACCATCTTCGGCTGCACTGCCTTTATTTACTTCTGCAATGTATGCGCCTTGTATTTTATTTAATTTTAAATCTTTTGCTAATTCATCGTCAATCTCGCGAATACTTACACCTAAAAATCCGCGTTGTACGACGCCAAAATCAATCATGTCTTTGACTACTTTATTGACTAAATTGGCTGGAATAGCAAACGAATAACCAGCATACGAGCCAGTTGGCGTAGCTATTGCTGAATTTATACCAATCAAATTGCCATTCAAATCAACCAATGCACCACCACTATTACCTGGATTGACTGCCGCATCAGTTTGAATAAAAGATTCTATAGCAAGATTACCCGCTTTTTCTCTTAATATATTGATGTTTCGCGTTTTTGCAGACACGATACCAGCAGTCACGGTTGAAGATAAATTAAATGGATTGCCAACAGCCAAAACCCATTGTCCTACTTGCACATTATCAGAATTGGCAAAAGTCAGAAACTGTAAATCTTTTCCATCAATTTTTATGACTGCTAAATCAGTATTTGGGTCGGTGCCAATTACTTTAGCACTGAATTCTCTGTTGTCATACAAGCTCACTTTTATTTCGTCTGCATTTTCTACAACGTGATTATTGGTAACTATATAGCCATCATTGCTAATTATTACGCCAGATCCTGATGCTTCTTGGTCTTGTTGTGGTGGCATATCATATGGTGAATTTCCAAATGGATCTCCAAAAAACTGATAAAAAGGATTGACATATTTAGAATTTCTGTCTGACTTTTTTGTTTTAATAATCGTGTTGATATGTACTACTGTAGGTGTACTCGTTTTTGCCGCTTCCACAAATGCATCGGCTGGCAATGCGCTATTGTAACTGGCAAACTTAAATGGACCTGATTTTTCTTCACTAATAATAGTTGCATTTTTTTTATACAAAAAATGACTAATAGCAATGGCTGTAACTGCACTAATAATTCCAATAATAAAATAACTACTTATTCTTTTCATATCTCTTTTTTTCGTGAATATTAAAGTTCATACATTACAACAAAATTAATCGTGAAAGTATCTTAAACTTGGGTTAAAAAAAGTTAATCATATATTTTTCTACTTTTTTCTATGATTAATGTATTTTTGAAGTATGCAAATTGATTTTTTAAAATACCAAGGCACTGGCAATGATTTTATTCTGATTGACAATAGACTATTATTTTTTCCAAAAGAAAACACTCAGCTTGTTCATCAATTTTGTGATAGAAAATTTGGCATCGGCGCCGATGGATTAATGTTGTTAGAAAATGCTTCAGGTTATGATTTTAAAATGGTGTATTTCAATGCAGATGGAAATGAAAGTACGATGTGCGGAAACGGTGGCCGATGTATTGCAGCATTTGCTACACATTTAGGTATTACTCAAAAGCTCGGAAAATTTATTGCCATTGACGGCGAACACGATTTTATTATTGAAAACAATGCTGTGCGTTTAAAAATGATTGATGTTCCTGCAATTTATAAAGATGATATCACCAATGATTTTGTGCTTTTCACAGGTTCGCCACATTATGTACGATTTGAGTCTGACATCGACAACATCGATTTAGTAAGCGAAGCAAAAAAGATTCGCTATAACGAGGTGTATGCAAAAGAAGGAATCAATGTGAATTTTGTGGAAGTGAATGACAGTGGTATCAAAATGAGAACGTATGAGCGTGGCGTTGAAGATGAAACACTATCTTGCGGCACAGGTACTGTTGCCGTTGCACTCAGTTATGCTGTGCGCCAACAAATAAATAAAGGCAAAATAGACATATCTACACCTGGTGGACACTTAGCAGTTAGTTTTGAGTTAAAAGATAATATATTTACTGATATTTGGCTGGAAGGTCCTGCTTCTTATGTGTTTAAAGGCAATTTCAGTATATAAGTTTGCATTTGTGTTATGATAAAAATATACAAAAATATAGGCGATGAATTGCAATTGATTGAACAACCTGAACAAGATTGCTGGATTAATATTGCTCCTCCGTTTAATATGGAACAGCTCGAGCGTTTAGCCAATCAACTAGAGGTACCATATTCGTACATTGTTGACTGTATTGACCAGTATGAACGCTCAAGGTATGAAAAACAAGGCACTACAAAACTTATTGTAATCAATACGCCTATCTTAAATGAAGGCTTTGATATGGAAGATGAAGCAACATACATTACTATTCCGATAGGTTTGATTATTCTTCCGACAATGTTGCTAACGGTTTGTTCTGTTAATAATCCGATGATAGAATGGTTTGAAAAAAATGTACTTCGCAATGTACAATTGAGTAATAGAAATTTATTCGTCATTCGAATATTTGAACGCAATATCTACTATTTTTTACATTACTTAAGAGAAATAAATAAACGCATTTCGCAAATCGAAAAAGAACTTAATTATTCGAGTCGTAATCAAGAACTCAATAAATTATTGCATTTGCAAAAAGCACTGATTTACTTTGTTAATGACCTTCGGGCAAATGAATTGGTACTAGTTAAAATTCAACGAAATGATTTTTTAGATTTAAAAGAGGATAATTTTTCCAAAGAATTAGTGCAAGATATAATCATCGATAACTCGCAAGCTTTAGAAATGGCAAATGTGTATTCTAATATCTTAGGCAATATGATGGGTGCATTTGCGTCAATTATTTCAAACAATTTAGGACATGTCGTTAATAGGCTCACCGCAGTTACTATCGCACTCATGTTGCCTACGCTTGTTGCAGGTGTGTATGGCATGAATATCGATTTGCCATTTCAACATCATCCGCATGCTTTTACGATTGTAATTATATTAAGTGTTCTTGTTTCTATTTCTTTTGTTGTGTTTTTTAGAAAAAAAAGATGGTTGTAAATGAACAAAGAACTCGCCACAATACGCATCATTCTTATTTTTTTCGCTGCTGTTGCAGTCCTTTTTCTAATTCATCTTTTGCAAGAATTATTGGTGCCACTGATGTTGGCCATGTTTATTGCACTGCTGATGCAGCCATCATTAGTGTGGTTTGATAAAAAGAAATTTCCACTTTGGCTAAGTGTTAGCATGATTTGGATTTTTCTATTTGTCGTTTGTTTTACTATTGGCGCTGTTATTTATAAAACAGGCTCAGCTATTTTTGCAGAGAAAGATTTTATCGTTTCACAAGTACAAATTAAAACGCAAGGTTTACTACAATTTTACAACAAATTCACAGGCAAAGAACTCGATTTATCTGTTGTTATGGACAAGGCTATGTCAAGTATTTCTTCCGAATTTATTATGAATAATTCTTCTTCTATTTTTGGAAAATTAGGTACTTTATTTGAAGAGTTTTTATTGACAGCAATCTATTTAGTGCTAATACTTTCAGGTATTATGCGCTACGAAAATTACTTAGATTACTTAGGTGGCGAAGGCAAAAGCACTAAATACATCATAGCTTTTGAAGAGATAAAATCGTCAATTGTGTCGTATATGAAAGTGAAATTTATTATCAGCGTATTATATGGACTTGGCGTTACCATTATTTGTTGGATGTTTGGATTACAATTCGCATTTTTTTGGGGATTTATTGGTTTTATTCTTAATTTTTTACCAGTTTTTGGTGCTATAATCGGCTTAGTTCCTGTATTTATTATGGCATTAATTCAGTTCGATACTGTGTTTTCAGCCATTATGCTAAACGTAGTAGTATATGCTTACCACTTTATTTTAGCATCTGTGATTGAACCAATATTCATGGGCAATAGAACATCATTAAATACAATTGTCATCATCATGGGTTTGCTATTTTGGGGCTACCTTTGGGGAATTTATGGTATGTTCTTATCTGTGCCAATGATGGTGTTAACCAAAGTTATTCTTAGCCAAATAGAAGGCACCGAAGTTATAGTACGACTTTTAGGTACGCAGAGCGAACAAAAGCAATAATATTATCGTGTAAAATGCGAATCGTCGCGGCTGATAGAATTATAAGCACACATGTAAATAATTCCAGGATATTGTTCTATCAATTGATAATTATGCGTAGCAAAAACCATTGGTGTTTGTGTTGCCTTAAATATGGAATAAAACAAACTCATAATTTCATCAGTTGTTTCAGGATCTAAGTTTCCTGTTGGTTCATCTGCCAATATTAATTCCGGATGATTTAATAATGCACGAGCAATTACCACACGTTGCTGTTCGCCACCTGAAAGCTGGTTCGGTAGTTTTTTTAACTTATCAGTCAGCTTCACCATTTCCAGCGATTCTTCTATTGTTGTTTTAATTTTATTAGCATCTTTCCAGCCTATTGCACGCAATACAAAGTCTAAATTGTCAAATACATTTCTATCAGACAATAACTGAAAATCTTGGAAAACAATACCTAATCGTCTGCGCAAATATGGAATGTCACTCTTTTTTAGAGTTTTTAAATTATAACCACATACATCTGCTTCACCGTGATCGAATTCCAAATCGCCATATAATGTTTTTAGCAAACTACTTTTTCCGCTGCCTGTTCTACCGATTAAATAAACAAAATCACCTTTTCTTACCTCAAAATTTACTTTGTCTAATACTAAATGTTGGTGATGCATAATTTTTGCATTTTTAATGTCCACCACACGAGGCATTATCTTAGATACAGTCGGATTGTTAATCTCAATTACTTCAGCCATTATATTTTATTTTCGTCAATTTACAAAGTACGACATTAAATAAGAAAAATAAAAGTGTAAGAATTTGTATTTTTGCCCATTATGTTGAAAAATGATTTATTGCTAAAGGCAGCACGTGGCGAACAAACAGAGCGAATTCCCATTTGGTTAATGCGTCAAGCAGGAAGAATATTACCAGAATACAGAGCAGTACGCAGCAGTGTACATGGTTTTAAAGAATTAGTAAAAAATCCAGAACTTATTTGTGAAGTAACTTTACAACCTGTAGATATTTTAGGTGTTGATGCTGCAATTATTTTTTCTGATATTTTAGTAATACCAGAAGCCATGGGCTTGAACTATGAAATGATTGAAAGCAAAGGTCCATTTTTTCCAAAAACTATTCAAAATGCGCAAGATATTTCAGTATTAACAACAGACGTTGTTCCTAATTTACAATATGTTTTTGAATCTATTCGGCTGACAAAAGCAGCATTAAATAATCGTGTTCCATTAATTGGATTTGCTGGCGCACCGTGGACGATTTTTTCCTATATGATAGAAGGAAAAGGCAGTAAAACTTTTTCAGAAGCAAAAAAAATGCTGTATGTAAATCCTGTTTTGTCGCATCAGTTATTAGATAAAATTACAAGTGCTACCATTGCTTATTTGAAAGAACAAATTAGAAACGGAGCTGATATTGTACAAGTTTTTGATAGTTGGGCAGGCGTGTTGAGTAAAGCACAATATATAGAATTTGCATTGCCGTATATGCAAAAAATTACGGAAGCTATTACAGAAGTGCCTGTTATCTTATTTGCAAAAGATGCGCATTATATTGTAAAAGAATTTTCACAAACAAATACTTCCGTTATCGGCTTAGATTGGACTATAGATCCAAAACAAGCGCGTATGGAAGCGCCTAACAAAACCTTGCAAGGCAATCTTGATCCGTGTGTTTTATATGCAGATAAAGAAACAATTAAGGCAGAAACGCATAAAATGCTACAAGCTTTTGGTCCTCAGAATTATATTTGCAATTTAGGACATGGCGTTTATCCAGATGTTGACTTCGAAAAAGCGAAATACTTCATAGAAGTTGTACAGTCCTATCGGTAAATCAGCTATTTTACCATTTACAAATCAAATCTGCCGTTTACTCATGCAAATTGTTGTGTTTTTGTGCTTGGCTGTAAGTTTACAGTACAAAAATCAAAAACATGAAAAAAATTACAACAACAGCAAATGCAACCATAAACACTATCGTTGCTTGCGTAGCAAAAGCAAAAACTTTCCAAACTTCAAAAGTTTTTTTATTCGTCTGTATAGCAACAGCCATGCTATTTTTTAGTTCATGCGCACGAAACAGTACAGGTTGTGGCAATGGAACTTGGGCTTGCAAAAATTCAAACAAGTATAAAATGGATAAAAAAGGAGCTAAGTATATGGCCAACATATACAAATGCCCTTCTAATCAACAATATTCCCGCTAGGGTACATCGGTTTTTTGTTAGTTAATGCCGAAAGAAAGTATTCTAGTGCTTTCTTTCGGTTTTTATCTATACAAAACACAAAATATTATTCATAAGTTAATTGCATTTTTTAGAAAATATTTATAACTTTAAACTAACCAACAAGACTATGATTACAACGTTAATAGTAGAAGATGATCCCATCTTTAGGGACATGCTAACAGATATGTTACCCAAATCTTCAGTAAAGACCAATGTTATTGAGTCGTGTGCTACTGTGCGTCAAGCCAAAGTAGCTATTGACCATCATCAGCCACAATTAATTTTATTAGACGTGGAATTGCCAGATGGCAAAGGAATGGATTTGCTACAACATTATGAAGAGTTTGGTACGTTTGAAACTATATTTGTTACGTCACACGACAAATATGCAATAGATGCAATAAAAAAGAATGCAGCAGATTACATAGTAAAACCTGTTCAACTTGATGAGCTAAACCATGCATTAAATAAGGTAAAAAAACGTTTGGATACGTATTCTGTTTTGATAAAAGTAGATGAGCTTACTTCTTATGTCGAAAAGCTGAAACATCAGAATCTACAAGAAAAGAAAATCATGATTAACACCAATGAAGGTGCCATATTTGTAAAAGTATCAGATATTATTAAGCTGGAATCAGAAAGTAATTATACAATTTTGTATTTAGATAATAACAAAAAAATTATAGCCTCTAAAACACTTTCTGTATTTGAAGCCATGTTGGAAGAACTGAATTTTATGCGTATTCATCGTTCATTTGTAATTAACTTAACTAAGATAAAAAACATTGAAAATGAAGCAGGCTGCTATCATGTAAACATGTCAGATGCATCAAGAGTGGAAGTGTCAAGAAGGAAAAAGAAAGATTTTTTCGAGAAAATTGCTTATCATATTTGATTTTAACATTTTTTAATGGAAGTCAGGAAATTAATCAGCAATAAATCTC
>JADKZZ010000118.1 GCA_020848475.1 Chitinophagales bacterium
ATAATTAAACCTAATGATACATAAATAATAATAATAGAAAATCCATATACCAATGCTTTTGAAATTCCCGTTTTTTGTTCTTTTCCGCCTTTTGTAAAGAAGCTAACGGTTAGTGGTATCATTGGAAATACGCAAGGCGTAAGCAAGGCCAATAAGCCGCCAATAAAGCCTGCGATAAAAATCCATAGCCAGCTTTTTGTCGTTGTTTGCGCATCTGCACTGCATGCATTTTTTGCAGTTGAAAAATCAAATTTTGTAGATGCAGGAACTGTCGATACTACCGCAGTTGCTGTTGTATCGTCTGTTTTTGCTTGTGATAATGTATCTTGTTTTTTTACAGCTACTGTTGTTGCTGCTGTGCCATCAAATGAGATAGCAAATTTCTCTGGACCGTAAGGCATGCACCCAAATTCATCTTTGCAAACCATACCATCGAATTCGCCTTTTAACACCGCTTTAGGATGCTTGAGTTTTACTTTCTGTACATAAATTACATCACCGAGAAAAGTAGTTACATCGACGCCAAACAGCTCATCAAAAGCTGTTTTCTTTTTTCCAATTTCTTCTACCTTTCCAATTAATTCGATATCATTATTTTTAGCAAAACGGAATTGCGTAGGAAGTGGTCCACCTTCTTTTGTAAATTGAGAATAAGTATGCCAATCTTCTTCGAGCGTACAAATGAATTTTACTTTGTATTCATTTTCGCCTATTTTTTCGACAGCATGTGTCCATGTCAAATGTTGCTCAAATGCTGCATTGGATAAGAGTGGTGCCAATAACAATAGTAAAGGAATCCATATTTTTTTTAGCGCTAAAGTTTGCATTGCATCTTGCAAAAACGATGGTATTGACCAATTACTATGTATCATTATTAATTATGTATTTACTAAATTCAATAAGCTTTCAAATAATTTTTTTCCGTCGGTATTGCCTAATACTTCTTCGGCAGCACGCTCAGGATGTGGCATCATGCCAAAAACATTTCTGCCAGCATTACAAATACCGGCAATATTTTCTATTGAACCATTTGGATTAGCTGCTTCGTTAATGTTTCCAGATGCATCACTATACCTAAACAAGATTTGATTATTTTGGTTCAATGACTGTAAGGTTTGTTCATCAGCATAGTATCTGCCTTCGCCATGTGCTATTGGAATATTCAAAGCTTGCTGTAAATCTAAATGACGTGTAATTGCGCTATCCTTGGTTTGTGGCAATAAATATTGATTTTGGCAAACAAATTTTTGATGATTATTCATCAGCAAGGCGCCTGGTAGCAAATGGCTCTCGCACAACACTTGGAAGCCATTACAAATGCCAAATACATAACCACCATTATTCGCATGTTCTATTACCTTTTCCATAATTGGCGAAAAGCGAGAAATGGCACCACATCGCAAATAATCGCCATACGAAAAACCACCAGGAATCATGATGCAATCTTCTGTACTTAAATCTTGCAAATGTGTGTCTTTGTGCCACAATATGCGTGTTTCGCATTGTAACACTTTACTGCATACATGAATTACATCTGCATCGCAATTAGAACCTGGAAATATAACTACACCGAATTTCATAGAAATTTAGATTTTGCACTGCGATTCATAATGTATTTTTCACAATGCTGATGACAAAATTAGTTTACTGCTCTTATAATATTTGTAACAATTATTACAATCACAAAGATAGCATTCAGAATTTCGCCAATACGCTTTTTACGAATTCTTAACATAAGTAAGGCAAGTAAACAACTCATTGGAATCAACAAGACTGAAATCGCGGCTAAGTCATTGAGTTTATTGCTTATAATCACAAATAAAAAACCTATAAATGACACAAAAAGCATGTATAAATTTTTTCTTCGACGAAAGCCAATAGAATAAAAAATATCTCTTATACTAATCAATGAAAAGAATAGATACAATATGACAATTATTAACATCGCTATATCAATTTTACTTTTCGGCAATATAATTTGTGGCAATATTGAGAAGTTGAAATTAGCGATATTCAAAAATGTATCCGTTAAATAACTGTATGACAATGCCATATAAACAGGAAAAAGAATCCCAAATATTAGCATCAGATACTCATTGAACCGAAATGGTTTTAACACTAATAAAATAAGAAAAAGAAAAGGAATAAAAACTATAAAATGCACGTCTATCAGGCACAACAGACCACCTAAAGCACCTACATTAAAACATTCCAAACGCGTGCTTTCTTTCACGGTTATAGTGATGAAAGTTTGATGTAGCATTAACAAGATAAAAACAACAATCGTGTATATACTAAATACATTAAACGCTGAGAAGCACGAGCTCAGCAGTGTAAAATACAAAGCAGGAAGCATCGTACTGCTTTCGTGATAGTCTGACTTGTGAAACAAATAGTTAAACCAAATTGCTTGTGCAAACAAACATAGCTGCGCTAATAACACATTCCACCAGCTTATCATTGGAAAAATTACATCGCATGAATTCCATAGGTTTGTTACTGGAAAAACAGGCACAACACCAATGATAAAAAATGGTATTTTTAGCAATATAAATAAAGCAAAAAAAGCAAGGATAGCAGGCGGTTGTTGTGATTTGAAAAAGGAAAGCATATTAAAAACACCTACTTATTTTATTAATATTGAAAGAGTACAAATTGAAGATTTCGTTTTTGCTCGCTCGGAATAACTATCGAATTAGCATCTAATTGTTTGGCCTTTAATGGTACCATCACCAAGTCTTGTTTTTCGCTATTCATAACACTATTGCGCTTACTAAGTCCGTTAGCATTAATAGAATATTCTACAAAATTTCCTATCGTATAAAAGTCTTCATTGTATAGGAATTTAAGTGCATTATTGGCTTCAAAAAATGCAAAAGAAGAGTAATATCCATCGTCATTTTCAGATACTTGCGCTTTCGGCATATCCGTTTGCCAATCTAATGTACCATCAGTATTGATGGAGAACAAGCTAATATTATAAAAGAAATTTTGGTCTATGTAGCGCACTGCTGGCATATATGGCGTGGCATTATAATAGCCATAATTATTATTAGCAATGCGTTCTGTTCTGG
>JADKZZ010000119.1 GCA_020848475.1 Chitinophagales bacterium
CATGCGGGACCACTTCAAAGCTCCAATTCGGAGCTTTTTTTTATTTTTGGCTCATGCAAAAAATCACAACACTTGTATTTGACCTCGGCGCTGTTATTCTCAATCTAAAATCAGAACAAGATTGGTTTTTACAGGATATGTTCGCCAATTTTGAACAGCAGCAACTACTACATTTATATCAGCAACACTTTTTTAGAGATTTTGAAAAAGGAAAAATTACGCCAGCAGATTTTATCCAGCAATTATCATTTATCATAAACGATAAAAGTAAATCAGAGCAACAAATTAAATCGTATTGGAATAGCATATTATTAGATATTCCTATGCATCGACTTACTTTGCTACAACAATTAAAACAGAAATATCGCTTGCTATTACTTAGTAATACCAACCATATCCATGTCGAGCATATTCGCGACTATATGCAGAATGATTTTGGTGAAGATATATTGCATACAACATTCGACCATTGCTACTTTTCTCAAGAAATAGGCTTCCGCAAACCAGATAGAGAAATATATGAATATGTGATGCGAGAGCAACAACTTATACCATCAGAAATTTTATTTTTAGATGACAAAAATGAGAATTTACAAGAGCCACAAAAATTAGGCTGGCATACTTTTCTTGTTAAATACAATAATTTAACAGCAAGTGACTTGCACCACTTACTCTAATATTTTGATACATATTTTTCTGATTGTTAAGATGTCATAATCTATTCGTTGCAGATTGTGGACTATCGACTAAAAATCTTATTTTTGCACTTCAATTCAAAAAATATGCAACTTTCTGAACAAGAACAAATTCGAAGAGAGAAATTAGATAAAATAAAAGCTTTAGGTGTTGATCCATATCCAGCGCCACTGTATCCAGTCAATGCAAACGCTAAAGAAATAAAGGAAAATTATAAAGAAGAAGTGCTAGAAGATGGCACTAAAAACAGATTGAATTTTCAAGAAGTATGCATCGCCGGCAGATTGATGGCTACTCGTCCTGCCGGAAAGGCCACATTTGCAGAGCTGCAAGACAGTACAGGCAGAATACAGATTTATGTGCGCCGTGATGATATTTGTCCAACTGATGATAAATCGAATTACGATGCCTTGTTTTCTAAATTATTGGATTTAGGTGATTTTATAGGTATAAAAGGCTATGTATTTATAACCAAAATGGGCGAAATATCAGTACATGCCAAAGAATTTACATTATTAGCAAAATCATTGCGACCATTACCAGTTGTAAAAACAGATGAAGAAGGCAATGTTTTCGATGCTTTCACGGATCCAGAAATGCGCTATCGTCAACGTTATGTCGATTTAGTGGTAAATGCAAATGTACGTGAAACCTTTGTGAAGCGCACTAAGATGATGAATTCCATCCGTGAATTTTTGAACGACAAAGGTGCTTTAGAGGTAGATACGCCAGTATTGCAAAGCATTCCAGGAGGCGCAGCGGCAAGGCCATTTATTACACATCACAATGCTTTAGATATTCCATTGTACTTGCGTATTGCTAACGAATTATATTTGAAAAGACTTATCGTTGGTGGTTTCGATTGGGTATATGAGTTCTCGCGTAACTTTAGAAATGAAGGCATGGATAGAACACACAATCCAGAATTTACAGTATTAGAATTTTACGTTGCTTATAAAGATTATTTCTGGATGATGGAAACAACAGAGCAACTTTTAGAAAAAGCAGCGCTAGATACTAATGGCAATACATATGTGCAGGTTGGCGATAATATGATCAATTTTAAAGCACCGTACAAACGTATTTCTATTTACGATGCTATTCAAACTTATACTGGCTTTGATGTGTCAGCAATGGATGAAGCTGGCTTGCGCGATGTGTGTAAGCAACTAAAAATAGAAGTGGACAACACGATGGGAAAAGGAAAGTTGATAGATGAAATATTTGGCGCTCGATGTGAACATAATTATATTCAACCAACATTTATTACAGACTATCCTGTCGAGATGTCGCCATTAACTAAAAAACACAGAAGCAAAGCAGGTTTGGTTGAGCGTTTTGAATTGATGATAAATGGTAAAGAAGTTGCCAATGCATACTCCGAATTAAACGATCCAATCGACCAGAGAGAACGCTTCGAAGACCAGCTAAAACTGCAAGAGCGTGGCGACGACGAAGCCATGTTTATCGATCAAGATTTCTTACGTGCATTAGAATATGGTATGCCACCAACATCAGGCATCGGATTTGGTATTGATAGATTAGCAATGCTATTAAGCAATCAGGCATCTATTCAAGAAGTACTATTCTTTCCGCAAATGCGACCAGAGAAGTAAGACATACTTTCTTGCTGCATAAAGAATAAAAAGAAGATATGAGATGAACAATGTGCAACGAAGTTCATCTCTTTTGAATAGTCTTAAATACTGTTAAGCAAGAGCAGTTTACTATCAACTATTTTCTATCTTTACAACAAGATGAGTTTTATTTTTCCGTGGTTTCTATTGGCTTTACTTACACTGACGATTCCTGTCATTATTCATCTTTTTTATTTTAGAAAATATAAAAAGGTTTATTTCTCAGATATTCGTTTTCTAAAGCAAGTACAAGAAGAAAAATCAACTATTGATAAAATCAAAAAACGCTGGATTCTCGCAGCAAGATTATTGGCCTTGTTTTTTTTAGTTTTAGCATTCGTGCAACCATTTATAGGTAAAAAAAATAAGCAACTTTCAAGAAGCAATTCCGCTATTGTGGTGTATGTCGATAATTCTTATTCAATGGGCTTGAAAAGTGGAGGCGAAGCTGCATTATCAATAGCTAAAGAAAAAGTAAGAGAATTAGCCAACGCATTTTCTTCTAATGATAAATTTGCACTGCTCACGAATGAGCTTACTGGCACGCATCAACGTTGGATGCAAAAACAAAATTTTTTAGACGCCGTTGAAAAGATAGAGCTGTCGCCAACAGTCAAGCATATCAATGAAATTGCACAAAAACAAGCAGCCCTTTTTCAGACCGTAGGCGACATTAATAAGCTAGGTTTTTTCATTTCTGATTTTCAAAAAAATATGCTTTCCGATGTTGACGATACAACATTTACACAACATTTTTTACAAATAAATGGCAATCCAGAAAAGAATATATACGTCGATTCGTGTTGGTTTGAACAGCCTGTGTTTACAGTGAATTCGACCAATAAATTGATGGTGCGTGTTAAAAATGCTGGCAACACAACAGCAGATAAAATTCGAATTTCTGTAAAAATCAACGATGCTGTGAAATCTATCGATGACATTAGTATTCCTGCCGAAAATTATATCATTGATTCTTTTAGTTTTTCTATTACACAAGCAGTTTGGCAACGCGGCGAAATTTCCTTTAACGATTATCCAATTACATTCGACGATAAATTTTACTTCGCTTTTAATGTGCTGTCACAAGAAAAAGTATTGTCTATTGAAGAAAAAGATACACCAAACAATATTGCATCAGTATTTGCTAATGATGCACATTTCATTTTTGATAAAACAGATGCTGGTCAAATAGATTATTCCGCTTTTAAAAATTATGCTTTAATTATTTTAAATCAATTACATGAAATAAGTTCTGGTTTAGCAGCATCTTTAAAAGAATATTTAGACAATGGTGGCAATATTTACATCATACCAAATCCAATAGTTTCTGTACAAGCTTATAACACATTTTTAAGCACTAATAATGCAGGAACTTATGGCGAATTGCAAACAAAATCAGGAGAAGTTACGAAGATAAACCTACAAGAAGATGTTTTTAAAAATGTCTTTAGCATTTTACCTAAAAATGTAGAAACACCAAAAATCAATAAATATTATCCAATCCTTTCTACTACAAAGTCTGTTGCACGCGAGTTGTTATCTACCAACTTAGGTTCACCATTAGTAGCAAAATTCGATGCTGGCAATGGCTTTATCTATTTACAAGCAACGCCGTTAAACAATACATTTTCCAACTTGCAATCGATGGCACTTTTTGCACCGATGGTTTATAATATTGCAGTATTTAAGAAAAACAAACAAGCATTGTATTATAACATTGGAACAGATAATCTAATTGAACTGAAAAATGAAAATGCTTCCAATGAAAGAGTTTTCACGTTAAGCAATGGAAAATATGAGTTTATTCCAGAAAATCGCACGATTGGCAACACGGTTTTGTTGCGTGTAAATACGAACTTGCCATCTGATGCTCATTATAGTGTTAATGCCGATGGAAAAACAGTTGCCATGGCTGCATTTAACTTTGACAGAACAGAATCTGATATCAAATTTGCAGATAAATCGGAATTGCAAGCGCTGTATAAAAACAAAAATCAAATAATCTTAGATAATACGCGCACTAATTTAGCGGCAGCAGTAAAACATCTAAAAGATGGCATATTATTATGGAAACTTTGCGTAATTTTGTCGCTGTTATTTTTGTTAATTGAAATATTGCTGATAAGATTTTGGAAATGACCCAATACCTACTAAAAAATATAAGTGTCTTAGATACTACTTCCGAATTTCATGGAAATAAAATAAATGTTTTAATAGAAAACAATAAAGCTCATTTTAATGTAGATGCATCGACGGCAACAAATGCTACAGTTGTAGAATTTGACAATTGCTTTTTATCAGCAGGATTTTGTGATATTTATACCACGACCAACGATCCTGGATTTGAAAGTCGTGAAGATATTTCATCTATTGCGAATGCTGCCATTGCTGGCGGTTTTACAACTATCTGTGCTACTGCAAATAATCATCCGATTACACAAACAAAAGCACAAGTAGAATACATCATCAACCAATCTAAACAAACACCAATCAGTATTTTGCCGATTGGCGCAGTAACAGAAAATTTTGATGGAAAAACGCCGACAGAAATGTTAGACATGCATCATGCTGGCGCCATTGCCTTTGCTGATGTGCCTCATAGTATTAAAGACAGCGGTGTGCTTTTGCGTGCATTACAATATGCACAAGCTTTCGACGGCTTGATTATAGAAATGCCATTTGATAAAACTTTAGTAGGCGAAGGACAAGTGAATGAAAGTGAAATTTCTGTACGTATGGGCATGAAAGGTATCACGAATTTATCGGAATATGCCATCGTACAACGCGATATAGAATTGTTGAAATATGCCAATGCTAAAATTCACTTCACAGGCATTTCTACTAAAGAAAGTGTGGACTTGATTCGCAAAGCAAAAGCCGAAAATCTCAAGGTCACTTGCTCTGTTTTCGTGCATCACTTACTTGCCGATGAATCAGCAGTAAAAAACTTTGACGCTAACTATAAAGTATTTCCACCATTACGTTCAACTACAGACCAACAAGCATTGATTGACGGCATTAAAGATGGCACTATTGATTGTATTTCAACTCAACATACACCATTGACTGTTGACGAGAAAAATGTCGAATTTGAAATAGCAGATTTCGGCATTATTGGTTTAGAAAGCGCATTTGGACTGTTGAATAAAAGATTAGAAAATGAAATTGCTAAAGATAAATTAGTGACTTTGCTTTCCACAAATCCAAGAAATATTATCCAACAAAATGCAACGTCAGATTTTGTTATTCTCAATTTTGAAAAAGAATATACTTTTACGACGAAGCATATAAAGTCAAAATCAAACAACACACCATTTGTTGGTCAAACGCTGAAAGGAAAAGTGGAAGCTGTTTTTTCTAAAGGAAAATTTATTATTAATCAATAGCAGTATGGAAGCACAATCGAACAATCCAAGAGGTGTATTGAGTGGTTTTATGATTGCTATTGTGTCGGCATTGTTTTCCACCATATTTTTTACTGCATTCACTACCTTAGCATATGTCAAAAAAATGCCATTTGGTCAAGCACAAGCAGTATTTATTCAAATACTCGCAATTGTGATGGCGGTTTTTTTGTCACAATTTCTATCTCGAAAAATACAAGGTAATAAATTATCAATGATGCAAGGTTTGCTAATTGGTTGGCTGACTAGCTTGATGTTGGCCATGTTTGTTGCGAGTTATTATACCATTTTTTCAAAAATAACAGGTCAAAATATCATGCAAAAAGGTGCTTTTGCCATGTTGTTATTATTGTATAATGGTCTAGGCTTAGTGTGGTCAATTATTATTGGCGTCTTTCTTAGAAAAGAATAATCAGCAATTTGCTTACTCAAAAGATTACGATTACATTTGTATATAAAGTAAAATTAATTATTTGAATATTTCCGTTGTCATACCATTGTTTAACGAAGAGGAGTCGTTGCCAGAATTATTTTCATGGATTGAAAAAGTGATGCTGGAAAATAATTATTCGTATGAAATCATCGCCGTTGATGATGGCAGTAAAGACAAGTCATGGCAAGTTATTACAACACATGCACAAATAAATCCTGCTATCAAAGGCATACGATTTCAAAGCAACTATGGTAAGTCAGCAGCCTTGCAAGTAGGCTTCGAGGCGGCACAAGGCGACGTGGTCATTACGATGGATGCCGATTTACAAGATTCACCTGACGAAATTCCGGAATTATATAAGATGATAAGTGTCGATGCTTATCATCTTGTGTCGGGCTGGAAAAAGAAACGATATGATCCATTGACCAAAACAATACCAACAAAATTATTTAATGCCGCTACGCGATATGTTTCAGGTATTCATAATTTACACGATTTTAATTGTGGTCTAAAAGCCTATCAAAATAAAGTAGTAAAAAACATTGAAGTATATGGCGAAATGCACAGATATATTCCAGTGATTGCAAAATGGGCTGGCTTCGATAAAATCACAGAAAAAGCAGTACAGCACCAAGAGCGGAAATATGGCGTTACAAAATTTGGAATAGAGCGCTTTGTAAATGGCTTGCTCGATTTGATGAGCATTACTTTTGTCGGAAAGTATGGCAAGCGACCAATGCATTTATTTGGCACATTAGGCGTTTTATCTTTCTTCTTTGGTGTGCTAATTCTCGTCTATCTAACAGTATTAAAATTAATTTTCAGTAGTGAAGTTTCTCTCACTAATCGACCTTCGTTTTATTTAGCAATGCTTACTGTTATTGTAGGAACACAGTTGTTTGTAGCAGGATTTTTAGGCGAACTTATTGCACGCAATGGCGTTGAGCGCAACACCTATTCCATAGGCGAAAAAATCAATTTGTAATCAACGATTAGGGCAAACTCAATTCACTATATATTGGATAGTGATCAGAAATTTTATTATTTATAATTTCAAACTTCTGCACATTGATTGTTTGGGAACAGAAAATATAATCGATACGCAGAAATGGAATATTGCCATTATAGGTATGTCCAATACCAAATCCATAATCTATAAATGCGTCTTTCAGATTTTTAGAAACTGTATTTATTACATAAGAATTGGGCAAGTCGTTAAAATCGCCACAAACCACTAAAGGCATTTTCTGATTGTCGATAAATGTTCTTAGTTCATCAGCTTGATGCACACGTCGCTCAAATCCTCTTTTTAATTTTCTGAAAATATTCTTAGCACCGTGTTCGTCTAAGTTTTGCGTTTCTTTAAAATCTGCAATCGTTTCATATTCTTTTTCTCCAAAATAAATCGACTGCAAATGCACATTAATAAAGCGTATCACCTTGTTGTTAATGGCGATGTCTGCATATAAACCTTTGAAAGGTTTTTTGCCATAGCCAGTTTTAAATGATTGTTTCATAATCGTGCCATGCTCTGCAATTGGCGTCTTAGAAAATATGGCAATTCCCCATTCATCACTATTGCGCAATACGACTTCTCTTGTAAAATAATAGTATGGATAACCTATGTCATGTAGCTGTTTGATGGTGTTGAATTCCTTACTGGTGTCATTATAAAATTCTTGAAAACAAATGACATCAGCATCTTTTTCTTTCAATGTTTTAAAAATAATTTCTTTCGATTTTTCATTTTCACTCCAATTGTATAAATCAAAATCGCGAACATTATATGATAATACTTTAATAGCTTGATTTGAAATATTTTCTATTTTCGGTTGGCCAATATTGCTGGCAAATAGTCTAAAAATTTGAGGCAAACAAGCAGCAATCGCCAAGATTGAAACTATAGCGAAATGTCTTTTTCTGAGTATCCATACGACAACAAAAATGCTATTAATGATTAATAATAAAGGCAATAACATGCCAGCAAAAGCGAGAAACCATAATTTTTCCGGACTGAAATAAGATGCTGATAGACTAATAAATAGTAGAACAACAAATACAATATTTACTGTTCTGGAAGTGAAAGACAAAAGCCACTTTAGGTATTTCATTTTCCAAATTAAATTAAATAATCAGTAAAAACATAGCATTTAATATTAATCTTCCTGACTTATTTTAAACAAAAAATCTTTCTCTTCTTTGGATAAGCTATCATAACTCGAGCGATTGATTTTGTCCAAAATAGCATCTAAGCGTTCTTGCTTGCTTAATGTATCTTTTTGTTGAGTTGTATTATTGGTTTTTGTCTGATTTTCTGCTGCCGTGTAGGCATATTGTTTCTCTTTCTTGTACGTTACTTTTAATGTATTTTTTTTCTTAAATAAATTGGAAAAAAAATCGACAACAGCATAAAATGGCCTACCTAAATCAGTGCCATTTTGTAGTAATTTTATATACAAAAAACCAAATAGCGCACCGCCAAGGTGTGCGATATGACCACCTGCATTTCCATTTTGTATGTTAATTAAATCGAGTAGTACATATACGAATGCAATCCATTTTATTTTCACAGGTCCAAAAAATAATAAACCTAATTCGTAATTAGGTGCAATCGTTGCTGCGGCAAGCACCATCGCCAATACAGCAGCTGATGCACCAAAGTTGTACGAGCTACCAAGGACTGCATTAAATGCTGGAAAAATATTATAAGCCACTACATAAAGCAGGCCACCCGCTATGCCACCAAATATATATAATGGCAATATTTTTGCTCTACCTACGAGGTCTTGCACAATTTGTCCAAACCAATATAAGCCGAGCATATTAAACAAAATATGCAAGAAACTTTGATGCACAAACATATACGTAAAAATTCCCCAAGGATGGAAGGCTATATTTTTAATGGAAGCAAATAGTGAAAAGAAACGCACTAAATCGATAGGTGCGTTTTTTGCCATTAACATAAAAGGTAAGCTAATAAGATTGACAATAATAAATACGGCACAATTAATCAAGATTAATTTGATAATGTCTGAGCCATATTGATATTGCCATTTTATGTCTTGCCAAATAGTCATATCTAATAGAACGTAGTTTTATTTGTTTTGTTCCAAAAAACAACTAATAAAAATCCGAAAATAGCACCACCAATATGTGCTGTATGTGCGATGTTGCCGATGCCAGTTTGTGCAAACATGATATCAAATACAATGATGACGATTGGAATCATATACTTCGCTTTTATAGGCACAGGCACAAACATAAACATTAAAGGTGCATTTGGAAATAGATAGCCGAATGCTGCCAACAAACCATAAATAGCACCGCTAGCACCCACTAAGCTTGCGTAATAAATTTGTGATAGACTTTTAATTGCAGATTCGTTCAATGTGGCTGGCAACGATGTTTCATTCGTAAAAAAGATATCGCCAATGTAGTAGTAGGCCATGCCTGCATTAATTGCCAAATAGAAAGCAATTGCGCCAAGTCCAGAAAATAAATATAAGAATGCAAATCTCTTACTACCTAATACTCGATCGCTTTCCAGCACAGCACCAAAACTATAAAGTGCATACATGTTGAATAAAATATGGAAGATACCGCCATGCGTAAACATGTGCGTCACCAATTGCCAAGGTTTAAATGCTGGATTTGTCGGATAATGCATCGCTAATATATCTGTCAAATCAGGATATAGAAAACAGGCTACGAATACTAAAATATTTAGTAAGATAAGATTCTTTACTACAGGTGTTAAGTTGTTCATTATTTTGTTTTATCATGCTTCGACACGCCTATTTTTTTTGTTTTTGTCAATGCGCGTCATTAATAAATATTTTTATGTCGATGTGTTAAATGTAAATCTAATTTCCAAATTTTCTCTCTATTTCATCAAAACTATATTGCACAAAAGTGGCCATACCTACTGGATTAATCATCGGCTGCTCACAGGCAAATAATTCATCAATCAACTGCTGCATTGTATTTTTATCGAGTGGTTTCCCTGATTTTATTGCTGTTTGATAGGCTAATGATTTTGCCACATTTTTCCTTTTGTCAAATTCTTCTGTCTTGGCGCCATTCTTATAATCATCTAACAATTTTTCTATCAAATGAGTTTCATTTTCATCTCGTAAATCGGAAGGCATGCCGTGTACGACAAATGTAGTGCCTCCAAAAAAATCGATATCAAAACCTAAGAGCCTTAAGTCGGACAGCATCTCTTTTAATAACTCAGCATCACTGTTGTTGAATTCTAAAGATTTAGGAAATAAAGTTTGCTGTGTAGAGGAAGGCTGTGAAGCAAAATTGCGCAGATATTTTTCAAATAAAATGCGCTGATGTGCTTTATGCTGATCGATTAAAATCAAACCACTTTTTATTTGTGTCAATATATATCGCTCGTGTAGTTGTATCGGCTCGAAGCGTTCGTTTTTAAAAGGATTGGATGAAATGTCATTTTCATTTTCCAACGCCAACAAATCCATTTTGCTTTTAATAGTTAGCGTTTTTTCTTCCGTTTGTTCGTCGATGTCGTATAACTTTTTCCAATCATCGAAATTAGTACCTGTCGAAACAGACTTTTGTTGAGTAAGTGGAATGTCTTTGTCAAATGGCGAATGATAAGAGCCTCTTACATTAGAGTCGGAATTTAATTTCGATTGCACTACTTTAAAAGGCTGCTCGTTATAAACTCTTTCATCTACCAATAAATTGAAAGTAGCTTCGTGCTCAAAGTCAATTGTTGGCATTACGCTGTATTGCGACAAGCCATGCTTTGCCGCCGCATTGAGTAAGAGATAAATGGCTTTCTCATCTTCAAACTTTATTTCCTGTTTTGTTGGATGCACATTAATGTCAATGGCGCTAGGTTCTATGTCAATAAACAAACAATAAAATGGAAAATTTTTATCTGCTATCATGCCATCATATGCCTTGCTAATAGCATGATTCAAAAAATTATTTTTAATGAATCGGTTATTGACAAAGAAAAATTGTTCGCCTCGAGTTTTTTTGCTCAGCTCAGGTTTGCCAATAAAACCGCGCACGCTGACATAGTCAGTGATTTCTTCAATAGGCACTAATTTCTCGTTGTAATTTTTGCCAAACACATTGACAATACGTTGTCTGATATTGCTCGATTTTAAATGATAGATTTCACTACCATTATGATGCAATGAAAAAAATACAGATGGATTTGCTAAGGCAACATGAATAAATTCATCAAGGATATGCTTGGTTTCTATCTGATTTGATTTCAGAAAATTACGACGTGCCGGCACATTATAAAATAAATGTCTTACCGAAATGGAAGTGCCAGCATTAGTAGCAACGGGCTCTTGCTGTATTACTTTTGAGCCTTCGACAATCAGCAAGGTGCCGACCTCCTGCTCGTGTAATTTGGTTTTCATTTCCACTTGCGCAACAGCGGCAATACTTGCCATGGCTTCTCCACGGAAGCCAAAGGTATAAAGCGAAAATAAATCATCTATTTTTTTTATTTTTGATGTAGCATGTCGCTCAAAACACATACGAGCATCGGTCTCACTCATGCCGCAGCCATCATCAACAACTTGTATTAATGCTCTGCCAGCATCTTTTATAATTAGCTGTATATTTTTAGCGCCAGCATCTATGCTGTTTTCCAATAATTCTTTCACCACAGACGCTGGTCGTTGTATGACTTCGCCAGCAGCAATCTGGTTGGCTATATTGTCTGGTAATAGTTTTATGATGTCTGACATAATACAAGCACAAAATACAAAATACTACTCGTTACAACGTGTTAAATGCTATTATTTTGATGCATTAAATTAGTATAAAATCTCTTGTGCGATTAAAAGGACTAAAAATTAGAGATATATTATAAAAATCTCAATTTTGCAGTATATAAAGAATCGTGTGCTGGCAAAAATCGCCAGCAAAGTATGGCAATTAGCGTGGAGCGATATTTTTGCCTTGTCTTTTTTGCTTACTTTTTTTGACTAAGAAAAAAAGTAACAAAAAGTTTGAACTTGATAATCAATTGTATAAAATGACAAATATTAATTTAAAACGCACAATGCGTTATAAAATCTTATTTCCACTTTCGTTTAAAGATTATAACACCTAAAAGACTTTATTTTTAGTATGTTTGACAAATTAGGTCTGATTTTTGTTGTAGGTCTGATTTTTGAATTGGAAATAATAAGATGAAAAATAAAACATTTACAATATTCTTGTTGACTTTATGTTGTATGTTATTTGCTGCAAACACAAAAGCAACTGCACCACCCTATCTTAAGGATACGAGTGCCGTTTGGGTTGATTCTATTTTGCAGTCGATGTCATTAGATGAGAAAATTGGCCAGTTATTTATGGTAGCAGCTTATTCTAACAAAGACGAAGCTAGCTATAAAACCATAGATAAATATATCAAAGAATACAAAGTTGGTGGTTTGATTTTTTTTCAAGGAACGCCACAAAAACAAGCAGAACTCACAAACAGATATCAAGCGCAAAGTAAAATTCCGTTATGGATAGGTTTTGATGGTGAATGGGGTTTAGGCATGCGCTTAGATAACACCATTTCTTATCCAAGACAATTAACACTTGGTGCTATCGACAACCCAGATTTGATATATGAAATGGGCGCTGAGATTGCGCGACAAATGAAACGTATTGGTATTCATATCAATTTTGCTCCTGATATCGATGTGAATAGCAATCCAAACAATCCAGTGATAAACGATAGAGCATTTGGCGACAATAAATTTGGCGTCACACGTAAAGGATTAGCCTATATGTTCGGTTTGCAGGACAATAAAATTTTAGCAAGCGGCAAGCATTTTCCGGGTCATGGCGATACAGATGTCGATTCTCATAAAGACTTACCCATATTAAAACACAGCTTAGAGCGATTGGAATCAGTCGAACTATATCCATTCAAACAATTTATTCGTTATGGTATTGGCAGCATTATGGTGTCGCATTTGAATGTGCTGGCATTAGATGCAGCGCCTAATTTTCCAGCAACCTTATCACCTAAAATCATACAACAAAAACTAATCGATTCTATGAAATACAATGGATTGATTTTTACAGATGCTATGAATATGAAAGGTGTAGCCAAATTTTATCCATCAGGAGTGGCAGAAGTAATGCCAATAATGGCAGGTAATGACGTGATGCTATTTCCAGAAGATGTGGATAAAGCTATTGAAGGCGTGCGCTGCGCAGTCTTGCAAGATTCTATTATTAGCGAAGAAACTATCAATAGAAAAGTGCGTAAGATTTTAGCTGCGAAATATTGGTTAGGATTACAAACCTATCAGCCTATACAACTAGAAGGCATTGATGCGGATATCAATAATGATGCAGCGAAATATCTGAAATTTAAATTGGTAGAACATGCAATAACAGTAGTAAAAGATTCTGCACGATTAATACCAGTCGTAAATCTTCAAAAGCGAATAGCAAATGTTAGCATTGGCAGTAGCAAACCTTCCGTGTTTTCTACCACCTTAGATAAATATACTGCGATTGATCATTTTTATTTACCAAAGGAAACAACAGAAACTACATTTAATGATGTGTTGTCTAAATTGAAAGATTATCATTTGGTAATAATTGATATTCAAGATATGAGCCGTTTTGCCGCAAAAAATTTTGGTGTAACAGATAATTCACGCTTGTTTTTAAATAAGCTCAACAAACAAAATCAAACCATACTTACTGTTTTAGGTTCGCCATACAGCTTGAAATATTTCCAAGATTTCAACACAATAATTGTGGGCTATAATGAAGAAGAAGAAGCCGAATCGATATGTGCACAAATCATATTTGGCGCACGGGCTGCCGAAGGCACCTTGCCAGTTACAGTTGGTAATTTCAAATATGGCGATGGTGAATGCACACAATCAAATATGCGCTTGAAATATGGCATTCCTTTAGAAGTAAATATGAATGCCCAAAAATTGCAAAAAGCAGATGCCATTATTTATAAAGCAATAGACGATAAAATTTTTCCTGGCGCTCAGTTATTAGTCGCAAAAGATGGTAATGTGATATACGAAAAAGCCTATGGTTTTCATACTTATGACAATACCATTGCAACAAAAATAACAGACTTATTTGATATCGCGTCCCTGACTAAAGTTACAGCTACTGTGCCTATGATTATGAAGATGCAAGAACAAGGCAAAATCAATATCAATAAAAAATTAGGCGACTACTTTCACTATCCTGATGGGGTAAATAAAAAAAATATCAATATCAAAGAAATGCTTTGTCATCAAGCGGGTTTGCAAGCATGGATTCCATTTTATAAAAACACATTAGATTCTTTAGGAAATCCAGATACTTTGTGGTATTCAAAAGTGCAAGACTCCATTTTCTCAGTAAAAATTGTTGATAGTTTATATTTGAAAAAATCATTTCAAGATTCTGTTTGGAATATGATATATCACAGCGCATTATCGCCAGTGAAAGAATATAAATACAGCGATTTAGGCTACTATTTGTTGCAGCAAATTATTGAAAAAACATATAAGGATTCATTGCAAAATATTGTCAAGAGATATTTATTTGCGCCTTTAGGTATGAATTATACGCAGTACAATCCGCGATGGAATGCTTATGATTTGAATAAAATCATGCCGACGGAAATTGAGAATAATTTCCGCAAATCTTTATTGTTAGGAACAGTTCACGATCAAGGTGCGGCGCTGCTTGGTGGCGTAGCTGGTCATGCCGGTGTTTTTTCCAACGCCAACGATTTAGCCAAATATTTTCAGCTTTTGTTAAATGAAGGTACGTACGGTGCTAATCGATATTACGAAGCTGCAACGATTAAAAAATTCACTACAAAACAATATCCAAACAACAGAAGAGCAATAGGCTTTGATAAGCCTACACCAAAAGGGCATGACGGCCCAACTTGTGATGCTGCATCGCCAGAATCGTTTGGACATACAGGTTTTACAGGCACAATAGCTTGGGCAGACCCAACAAATAATCTCATTTATATTTTCTTATGTAATCGTGTGTATCCAAATGCAGCAGTCAATAATTTAGCAAAACAAAACATTCGACCTAAAATACAACAAGCTATTTATGATGCTCTTGAAAAATAAGATGTTGTATTTATGACTTGAACTTAGTTATGCGTTGATTTATATCTTTATTTTTATTAATTTGTACTTAAATTACCACTTACTCAATAGAATTACCACTTACGCAGTGCATGTTTGAAATGAGTGTTTAGTGTCTAATTTGAAATGAAATGCAGAACTAATGAATAATGTTTATAACGAACTAACGGAATTGTTTGCCAAAATAGACAAAGCATTGTATATTAAAAATATTGATGAAGTTGCATCATTAGCTAAGCTCAAAGAAATATGTGATTCTTCAAACGAAATGTCTTCTATTTTTGAGATGGATAGCATGTCCTATTCAATGGTTTATTCTAATAAGGCAGCATTTGAATATTTAGGCATTACGGAGGATACGATACATAAGATGGGTTTTAAATACATCATTAGTATAATCCATCCTGATAATATTTCATCAATGTATAACATGATTAAATTCTATGCCAATAAAGAAAACAAAAATCTTTGTTATACAGGCGTGTTTTTTATTAAAGTGAAAAATGGTTGGGAATGGACGTACTCTTGCATGAAACCAGCAATATGCAATGCTGATGGCACTGTGAAGTACTTACTGTCAACTGGTTGTAGCATAGATAATTTATTAAAATCACATAAAAACTACAAGAATTTACAAAACAATTTATCCTTCTTTGAGGCACATGCCGCAAAATATCTTTCGCTCACAAGCAGAGAAAAAGAAGTATTGCATTTAATTGCAGAAGAACATACTTCTAAAGAAATTGCTGGAATGCTCCATATAAGCCCATATACAGTAGATACGTATAGAAAAACACTGATTGAGAAACTACAGGTAAAAAGTTCCATAGGTTTAGCTCGATATGGTGTTTTGTTTAGCTTAAAATAAGCTCGTTTATAGCTTTTTATGCCAACCTATTTAGGCTCAATTCCATGTTTTTTTATTAAATACTCCTAAATTTAGGTAGTTTTTTTGATGTATATCAAGAAAAATACACTAAATGATAGGATTGTGCGGTAGGCAAATAATGTAGAACTTTACATCATCACTGAAACCATAAACTATGAAATGCATTTTATTTCATTGCAGCGCCTTCTACTCCAAAAACTAGAAGGCGCTGTCTTTTATATGTTTTTATAGTTGAATAATTTTAGTCAGAGAGTTGGTGTCATATTGAAAAAAAATTACACTTCGTAATTAAAATTTACTTCACAGCCTTCAGAGCAATTTTTGCAGATGTCAATTTTCATCTGCTTAGTACTGTAGTTTCTATACAATATCAATCAATATCCTTTAGCAATTCCGCTAACTCTTTGTCTGTTATATTTGCTTGTTCAGACTTATCGTAAATGGCTAATAAATAAACTGTAGTATCTGTAACCACTACATGCGTAATAATTCTTGCACCACCAGATTTACCTTTTCCTTTAGATGCAATGGAGATTCTGATTTTATAACAACTTTTTCCAATTGGTGTGCCTTGTGTGGGATTTTCTTCTAATGAATTTAAAACGACAGCAATCTCTTGTTTTAATGAAGGAAATTTCTTTACTAAAGATTTTAAATCTTTCTTAAAATAAGGAGTTGCTACAACATTATAACTCATCTAATAATTGTTTGGCAGGAATGCCTTTCATCTTTCCAGCTTTTATTAAGTTTACCTGTTTTACGGCAGTTTTTATTTGTTTGATGAATTTAGCTTTTTCGTCACTAACTTTAGTGGTTTTTACATACGGCAAACTTTTAAGCACTTCTAACAAAGACTCTGCTTTACTGTCCTTTATGTCTAATAATACTTTCATATTGATAATGTAAAATTACTATTTTTAGATTAAAGTGGATATACAATTTTACACTTCGTAATTAAAATTCACTTCGCAGCCTTCGCTACAATTTTTGCAGATGTCCATTTCATTTCGGCCTTTTACTCATTGTGTTCTGAAGTTTTTATACAAATCATTGTTCCAAATTTGTGAAAACGAATGCGTTTGCAAATTGCCTAATTGATGTTGTGCATCTTTGTCAAAACAACAAGGCACTACTTTTCCGTCCCAAGTAATGACACAGCTATGCCACAATTTCCAGCAAGAATTTTCCAAGTTATTTTTAATAGAATATGTGCCATCATTATTTTTTTTATAACGCGAATATTGTTCATTTTCTGGTATCAATGGATTTCCATTTTTATAGTCATACACTTGTGCCGTTTTTAAAATCACTTCGTCTACGCCAATTTCTTTCGCTATTTTTTTTAAGTCATCAATCTGATGTTCATTAGGTTTTACCACTAAAAATTGAAATATAATATAAGGCGTTTTTGCTTTCAATTCTTTTTTCCATTTTACCATATTTTTTGCACCTTCAATTACTTTATACAAATGGCCGCCAACGCGATAGCTCTGATAGGTCTCTTGTGTAGTGCCATCAATGGAAATAATTAATCTATCTAATCCACTTTCTATTGTTCTTTTTGCTACATCATCTGTTAAATAATGAGCATTAGTAGATGTTGCTGTATAGATATTTTTTTGCTTCGCATATTTGACCATATCTAAGAACTTAGTATTTAAATAGGGCTCACCTTGAAAATAAAAGGTCAAATACAGCAAATGATTGGATAATTCGTCAATTGTTTTTTCGAAAAAAGCAGGCACTAACATGCCAATTGGCCGTGTGAAAGCACGCAGGCCACTTGGACATTCCGGACAGCGTAAATTACAAGATGTAGTAGGTTCAAACGATATTGAAAATGGCTTGCCGTATTGAATTGGTTTTTTAAAATATTTTGTCAAATAAAATGATAAATATACCAAACTCATATTCCACACACGTCGAACAGTAAGTTTCGATAAAAAGTTGAGCGTGTTTTGTGTAGAAGCGTTCATCATTGAGTTAAGAAAGTAATGCTGAGACACAAGATACAGATTTGTTGATTAAGCAGTTTAAACTAAGCTTTATTATTCAACAAGACACCAAAAATCACCAGCCAGCATGGCTATTTACATTGAACGATATTTTTGTTTGTTTTCTTACTTTTTATAACTAAAAATAAAAGCAATAAAGGTTTGTATCTGATAATCAGTTGAATAAAAATTACACACTATATCAAACCGTGCAGCAGCTTAATCTTATTTTTTATTTTCAGTTGCAAGCGTTGTTTTCGGAATGTGTTTCTTAAAATATCTTATCATAAAAAACAACAAAACAACGATGACAATACAAACAATGGCAGCAATAACAAATGGAATAATAATACTGAAAATACTGCCAACAATGGCCAAAATATGTTCTATTGTCGCTACAAGCGGATTGGCAACGCCCGCCGTAGTAGCCGTAGAAGTGGCACGTGTCAATGCCGTGCCTGCTTGTATGATGCCAGCGCTACCACCGCCAACGATAATACCTAATCCCCATTTTAACATCGGGTCGATATCGGGAAGTATGGCAGAAGCAGTGAGCAAAGTGCCAGCAATTACAGATGCTGGCGTCATTATAGTGTCCAAAATATTATCGATAAAAGGAATGTAATAACCACCGATTTCAAAAATAGTTGCAGCGCCAAAACAAATCAGTGCAGCCGTGCTTCCCATCCATAGGAAACCTTCGCCTAAGTGCAAAATACCCATTTTTGTAGCAATGCTTGCTGCCAATAATGGCACAAACACTCTAAATCCACAACTGGCGCTTAAGCCAAGACCCATTACAAGGCTCAACAAAACTTTATTGTCGCTGAAAAAATGCAAAGCATCTTTTGAAACAAATTGCATGATAGTTGTATCCATAGTTAAAAATAGTATTTTTTACAGAATAACATCAAAGTATGCACCAAAATTCCTGACAGAAGTTATAACTAGATTAAGAAATATCTTTATATTGATGAATGTTGGTATGTGTTGGTAAACTTAATGTTCGTGTATAAATATCTTCTGACTTATTACGTACTACTTATTACTTTATTTATTTTTGTAAAAAATAGTAAGATGGAAATCAGTGGAAAAGTATTTAAAGTATTGCCTGTAGAGTCAGGTGAAGGAAAAAATGGAACATGGAAAAAACAAGCTATCGTTATCGAAACCGCTCATGATAGATTTCCGAAAAAAGTGGCTGTTCAGTTTTGGGGCGACTTGGTGAATCACGAAAACTTCGTAGAAGGAAATGATATCTCTGTAGAGTTTGATGTAGAAAGCCGTGAGTATATGGGAAAATGGTACACTGATGTAAAAGCATGGCGAGTAAACACAAAATCAACGGCACAGAATAATAAATCAAGTGCTAATACGCAACAAGCTGCACCTGCTCATACAAGTGCTGATATACCAGTTGCTACAGGTGTTGATGACGATTTGCCGTTTTAATTTACCAAGGATTTTTTTGGTAATATGAAACATAGGCATCGCCATCAATAACAATCATAGGATCACCCGTTTTTGGGTGATTTTTCTTTTGAAAGGAAAGTGTTTGTGCACCTTCGTTTTGTGATACGATGCTAATTGTATTACCATGTAGTTTCCATGAACCTTGATCAGCATTTTGGCTGCTCGAGCCTCCATAGTAGCCACCGCCAGAGCCGCTTATTGAACCTTCATATGTATATTGATACGTACCATTACTATTGATAACAATACATCTTGTATTGCTTGAGCTGGAGGTATATGTAGCGGATGCATTTGTCCAACACCATGTGCCTACTATTGATTTATCAATAGCACCAGATTTTGATGAATTATTTACAGTGTTTGTTTTTGCCTTACTAAATGTAACAGGATTTTCAAAAATACCACCTGAAACGACCAAGTTGCCGTTAGAAAATTTATAATAATAATTAAAAGTTCCATCATCGGAAAATGCGATAATCTTATTTGCCGTATGTGTAAATGTAAATGCGCCACCATCTAAAGAGCCATTACCATTCGCTTGTAGTATCAATGTGCCTACTGAAGGATTATTCCAAGTGCCAAATAATGTAGATTGCGAAAACCCTAAAACTGGCAGGATAAAAATTAGCGATAAAAATATCTTTCTCATATGTGTAATTTATGGTCATTCGAAGTTATGAAGATTTTTAAAAAGTTGCCACATCGCTTTTGTGCTTATAATTGTGTGTATCTAAAATAAAACTTAATCAAATGTCAACAAACTAATTAAAACAAAAATGACATATTTCTATTTAATTAGTGATA
>JADKZZ010000120.1 GCA_020848475.1 Chitinophagales bacterium
GTTAATTGATAAAAAAATTAGCAAAATTTAGTAAAAAATCAAATTCAATGTGCGAAATTGACTAAGCATTAATAAATAACTTATAACTTCATGATATGAAATTAAAAATATGTGGTGCAGCTCAAACGGTAACAGGCAGCTGTCATCTATTGACACTCGAAGATGGTTTTACCATTTTACTAGATTGTGGTTTATACCAAGGACATGAAGATGAATTTGAAGATTTTAATTCAAAGTGGTATTTTAAACCTTCTGCAATTGATGTTCTCATTTTATCTCACGCACACATCGATCATTGCGGTAGAATACCTAAATTGGTAAAAGATGGATTTCGAGGTAAAATATATTGTACTTCTGCAACACGCGATTTAGCGGCAATTATGTTGTTAGACAGTGCACACATACAGGAAAGTGATGCTGCTTACGCTTCCAAGAAAAATAGAAAACCACAAAAACCTTTATATACACAATTAGATGCTAAAAATTGTTTGAAATATTTTCGCACTGTAGAATATGACATTTGGTTTAGCATTAAAAATAATGTGAAAGTATTTTTTGCTGATGCTGGACATATCTTAGGAAGTGCATCTGTAACACTAAACATTAAAGAAAAAAACGAGGAAATCACGTTTGGATTTTCTGGAGATATCGGTCGATACAATCGACCAATACTAAAAGATCCATCGCCAATGCCTGCACTCGATTATCTCATTTGTGAGTCAACTTATGGCGGAAAAAAACATGAAGAAACGCCAGAGAGCGATGAGCATTTTTTACAAATAATCTTAGAAACATGTATTGAAAAACGTGGTAAATTAATTATTCCAGCATTTAGTGTTGGACGAACGCAAGAACTATTATATCGCTTAGACAAGCTATATACTGCCGGAAAATTAGAAAACATTCCTGTATTTGTTGATAGTCCATTGGCGATGAATGCCACTGAGATATTTGTCGTGCATCCAGAATGTTTCGATGAAGAAATACATCAATATATGCGCACTGATGAAAATCCGTTTGGCTGGAATAACATGCATTACACACGTGATGCAGAACACTCAAAACGCCTAAATGCTTCTGACGAGCCATGTATCATCATTTCAGCATCAGGCATGGCAAATGCTGGACGAATTAAACATCATTTGTTGCACCAAATAGACAAAGCAGAAAACACCATTTTAATAGTTGGATATTGTGCTGTAGGTACTTTAGGTCAACAGCTCACACAAAAGCCTGAACGTATAAAAATATTTGGTGAGGAAAAAAGAGTGAAAGCACAAATTGAAATAATGAGTAGCATGAGTGCACATGCCGATGAGCCTGAATTATTGCAGTTTCTAGCAAATCAAGATAAACAAAAATTAAAAAAAATATTTTTAGTACATGGCGAACCCAAACGGCAAGAAGCATTTAAAACAACATTATTACAAGAAAATTATAAATCAATAGAAATACCTGAATTAGGTGCACATTTTGAATTATAAAACACAGGAAGAAATGTAGCATTCATTTCCTACTTGGAGTAATGCTAATGTTAATCTCATTTTTTATAATATATTGATTATAATTTTTAATGAATTACAACATTTCCTTACATTTACAAAAAAAACAAAATGGCAAGTCAAGAAGAATTTATTCAGACAATACAACAAGGATACCAATTCAAAGGCACATCAATAACTGTTGGTGGTGCTATGTTAGATGCAAAATCGATAGCAAATACTTTGATAAATATTCCATTGAAAACACTCAATAGACATGGACTAATTGCTGGCGCAACAGGAACTGGAAAAACAAAAACCATACAAACCATCTCTGAAAAATTATCAGAAAATGGTGTTTCTGTTTTAATGATGGATATAAAAGGTGATTTCTCTGGCATTGCAGAACCAGGTGTTTCCAATCAAAAAATAACAGACAGAGTTGTAGCAATTGGAAACACGTGGAATCCAAAAGCATATCCAGTTGAGCTAATGAGTATTTCGTCACAAGACGGTGTTCGTTTAAGAGCAACAGTTACTGAATTTGGTCCTGTTTTAATTTCAAAAATATTAGACTTAAACGACACGCAACAAGGCGTCGTTGCTATGGTTTTTAAATTCTGTGACGATCAAGGTTTTGGATTAGTTGACTTGCCTGACTTTAAAAAAGTATTGCAATTTTTGACAAATGAAGGAAAGGATATTTTTGAAAAAGAATATGGTGCTATCTCTCCTGCTACAGTAGGAACAATATTGCGAAAAGTGGTTGAATTAGAACAACAAGGTGCAGCCATGTTTTTTGGTGAGACGTCTTTTAATGTCAATGATTTATTGCGCAAAGATGAAAATGGTTATGGCTATGTCAACATTGTTCGACTTACTGACATACAAGATAAACCAAAATTATTTTCAACATTTATGTTGAGTTTATTAGCTGAAGTATATGCTAAATTTCCAGAACGTGGTGACATGGATCAACCTGAGTTGGTTATTTTTATGGACGAAGCTCATTTGATTTTCGACAATGCCAGCAAAGCATTGCAAGACCAATTAGAAGCTATCATCAAACTCATCCGCTCAAAAGGTGTTGGAATTTTCTTTTGTACGCAAAATCCAAATGATATTCCAGAAAGTATATTAGCTCAATTAGGATTAAAAGTACAACATGCATTGCGTGCCTTCACTGCAAAAGACAGACAAGCCATTAAGTTGGTCGCACAAAACTATCCAGAAACAAATTATTACAAAGTAGAAGATTTAATTACTCAAATTGGTATTGGCGAAGCATTTTTAACTGCGTTAAATGAGAAAGGTATTCCTACGCCATTAGTTCATGCTTTAATGACGCCGCCACAATCGCGTATGGATATTTTGAATGAAGAAGAAATGAAAACATTGATTCAAAAATCCAATCTTTATAAAAAATACAAAGACACAATCGATCCAGAGAGTGCTTATGAAATTTTAAATAAAAAAATTGAGCAAGCACAGCAAATTGAACAACAACAAGAAGTGGCAGAGCAGCAAGCAAAAGAAGCAGAAAAACAAGCAAAAATTGATGCAAAAGTAGCTAAGACTCAGAAAAGCACTTTAGATAAAGTATTAAATAGCACAGTTACTAAGCAAATTGCACGCACCGCTACAACTACCATTACACGTGGTTTATTAGGAGCATTAAAAGGAATGTTCAAATAATATAGATTCAGCTAAATAGTAATTATGGAAGAAATTAAACTCTCGAAAATAGCAACAGTTGCACCTAAATCCCTAGATAAGGAACTGACTAAAGTAAAAACTAAAGAGTTGATTTTGCAAATTGCAGAATTACAAGATGTACTCATCGCATCTCAGAAGAGAAGTCTGCTCGTGATTTTGCAAGGAATGGACGCAAGCGGTAAAGATGGTGCTATAAAAAAAGTATTTTCCGGAATCAATCCTGCTGGCTTGCGCGTACAAACTTTTAAACGACCAACAGAAGAAGAATTAGCACATGATTTTCTATGGCGTGTGCATCAAGTAGCACCACAAAAAGGAGAAATTACAATATTTAATCGCTCACACTACGAAGATGTGCTCATTCAACGCGTGCACAATTGGATAGACGAAAACACCGTAAAACAACGCTTTGATGCGATTAATAATTTTGAGAAATTATTAGAACAAAACGGCACCAAAATCATTAAATGCTATATGCATATTTCTCCTGAAGCTCAATTGGAAAGACTGGAAGAGCGCAAAGTCAATCCTGCAAAAATGTGGAAACATCGCGATAATGACTGGAAAGAACGCGAGCTTTGGAAGCAATATCGCAATGCGTATGAAGATGCATTTAGAAACTGTTCAAAAGCAGCAAAATGGAATATCATTGCTGTTGACCAAAATTGGTACAAAGAATATCAGATTGCATTATTGGTGCGCGCTGCTTTAAAAGCTATGAAGCTCGAATATCCTGCCTTAGAAACAGCAGTAGCACCTAAAAAATAAATATTTCTTTACCTGATTCTATTTTATTTCTTCGCATCTTTATAAGAAGATTTATCAGCATGGCAAAACTTTGGCAAAAAGACAATTTAGATGAAAACGAATTAGCAAAGCAAGTAGAAACATTCACGGTTGGCGATGATAGAAATTTAGATACGCTACTAGCAAAAGCCGATGTGTTAGGTTCATTAGCACACACAAAAATGCTGGCTGCTGTTGGTTTGTTGCCACAAGAAAACCTTGCACCAATACATCAAGAACTAAAATGTATTTATGCTATCATTGAAAAAGGAAATTTTAGCATACACAAAGACAGTGAAGATATCCATTCAGATATCGAGTTTAGATTAACAGAAAAACTTGGCAATCTAGGCAAGCAAATTCACAGTGGCAGAAGCAGAAACGATCAAGTTTTACTGGATTTAAAAATATTTACACGTTTTGAAATAGAGCGAATTGCAAATGCAACACAGCAATTATTTGACACGCTTCTTAAATTATCTATCCAACATAAAGACAAACTATTGCCTGGTTATACGCATTTACAATTAGCCATGCCTAGTAGCTTTGGCTTGTGGTTTGGTGCTTATGCCGAAAGCTTAGTAGATGACATGGAAACAATGTATGCTGCATTTACATTGGCTAATAAAAATCCTTTAGGCTCAGGTGCTGGATATGGCGGCTCATTTCCATTAAACAGAAAAATGACCACTGAGTTATTAGGTTTTGCCGACTTGAATTACAATGTCGTGTATGCTCAAATGAATAGAGGAAAAATGGAAAAAACCGTCGTTGCTGCTATTGCAAATATTGCTGCAACGCTTGCAAAATTAGCAATGGATGCTTGTTTGTATTTGAATCAAAACTTTGGATTTATTTCCTTTCCTGATGTGCTGACTACTGGTTCTTCTATTATGCCACATAAAAAAAATCCAGATGTTTTTGAGTTGATTAGGGCAAAATGTAATAAGCTGCAAAGCCTACCTAATCAATTTAATTTGATACTATCCAACTTACCATCTGGATATCATCGTGATTTACAAATCATAAAAGAAGATTATATTCATAGCTTTTCTACTATTATTTCTTGCTTGGAAATGAGCAATATCATGTTGTCACATATTGAAATAAAAGACGACATACTAGAAGATGAAAAATACAAACTTTTATTTACGGTAGAAAGTGTGAATCAATTAGTAAACGAAGGAATGCCATTCCGTGATGCATATATTACAGTTGGCAAACAAGTAGAAACAGGAAATTACAAAAAACCAAGTGTGATTCATCATACGCACGAAGGAAGTATTGGCAACTTATGTCATGAAGAAATTGAAGCGATGATGCAGAATACAATGGCTCAATTCCCTTTTCAAAAGATAAATTCAACGATTGAAAAACTTCTTGCCTAAAAATTTGGCAAAGTATTTGTAATATCTCGTCAAAACAACGTATTTTAGTCCATAATAATTTAAAAAGTATGAAGAAATTAACCAGTCTTATAGTGTTTGCCACACTTTTTTTGGCAAATAATTCTTTTGCTCAAAATGTAAAAGAAATGATTCCTAAAGTAATGGCAGCTATGGGAAATGCCAAAACAATGACCTATCATTTTTATGCGCAAGAGCGTATGCACGATGGAAAATACAGCAAAAGCGATGTTGAATTTACAGTAATCGCTTCGCCTTTAAAAATATATGCTAATGCACACAAACCACAATCAGCACAATTATTTTATGATGCTGCTGTTTCTACTGACGTTAAAGTGAAAAAAGGTTTTAAATTGAATTTAAGTCCAACCAATAGTTTATTAATGAAAGGCGTTCATAATCCAGTTACTAGAGCAGGTTTCGGACAAATTAAAAAGATTTTAGAAACAAGCATGGCACAACGCAAAGGAGAAGACTTAACTACTTATGTAAAAGTTTTAGGTACAGTTACCTATGACAACCAAGAATGCTGGAAGATTGAAATCAACGATGCTGATTACAAAATCATTGATTATACAGTAGCAGCAGGCGAAAAATCGGTATGGCAAATTGGTAAAAAATTGGCTATCTCTGAGTATAAAATCAAAGAATTAAATGATATTGACGATGATGTAAAACCTGGTCAAAAATTGAAAATTCCTTCTTCTTATGCTAAGAAAACAACCTTATATATCGACAAATCAAACTTATTGCCTATCTATCACAAAATGGAAGACGAGAAAGGAATTTATGAAATTTATGAATTCA
>JADKZZ010000121.1 GCA_020848475.1 Chitinophagales bacterium
CCATCAAGCGTACCAACATTATAATAAGATGTGCCATTTTTTTCATACGGACCTGGCGAACTCATCGACGCACCTGCAACGCCAGCCATATAGCCTGGTTCATTTCGAACTTTTAAAGGCTTGCTAGGATCTAAGTAAATGAGATTTTTTTTCTCTACAAATGCAGCGAGTTCTGGTAGTTGCTTCTCTATTTCTTGTTTAAATAATGCTGGTTCAACATGTTGAACAGAAATAGTATCAATCACCATTTTTATGAGCTGGAGTTTGTCCTTTACTTGCGGTTTATCACCAAAATATTTTGGCCATAGTTTAATGGCTAATTTTTCCATTTCGTCATGTAAATATTGTTTGCGTGATTCTGCTGCTAAATATATTTCATCAACTGTATATTTACTTTGAATTTCATATTTAAAACGCGCTGCATATAAATCGCTGCCGATACGAAAACTCCTTGGAGTTTCGTTATTGTAGTTTTTTAAATAGTGTAGATAAGAACGAATAGATTTTGCAGCAGCTTCCGCTCTCTTTAAATAAGCTTCTTCCACAGCAGGTTTTAAATGCATCGTTTTCACAGAATCGATGAAGTCTTTTTCAAAAATTGTTAAAGTGCCTTCATTCTGGTCAATGGCGAGTTGCACATGTTCTTTTGTTGGATGTTGTATATTTAATTTGGCTGCTGTATAATAGGCTGGTACATTTTTAAGTTTCTGATAAAAACTATTTAATCGCTTACTTAATGGTTCGTAGTTTTCTGATAATATGTAAGAAAATGATGCACCAACATTATATTCTGCTGGATTCCATTGCCAACTTTTGTAGGTGTCAATTAGAAAAATATTGTAATGGAAAAAGTCCTCTAAAATCTTGTAATCAATCTTATTTGCATCAGTTAAAGTGCTCAGCGAAAAACTATGAAGTTTGCTTAATTCCTGTTCAAAAAATGCTTTTTCTTTTGTGCGCTGTAATGCATTCGGAACGAATAAAACATTGTCATATTCATGATAGCCAATTCCAGTTGCCCAGTCAGGATATTGTTTCCAAAGCCGCTCAGTAAATTCTTCTTTGTAATTGTCGAAATTAAGGACATCATTTTGCATCGCAAAAGAACTTAGCTATATATAAATAAGTAAATTGGCAATTAAAAGTATTTTTTTCATAAGCCTAATTGTGGATATAAAATTACATTTTATTGCGTATTTCTAGTGTATTTCTTGCCATTTGATTCTATTTTTCTATAGTGTATTTCTAACATAGACTTAATATGCTGAATAAATTAATTCATTATCTTTGATTAAATGATGTTCTCATTACAAACAATCGCTCACTTTCGTCATCACTCCAAGTAGGAGTGTGCTATATTATTTTTCCAATTTGTTATTTTATTTATTTATGCTTTTGAATTAAAGCATCATATTATCTTAATTTTTAAAAAAGTAATTTTGTTTTTATGCAAAAATTAAAACTAGCCATACAAAAAAAAGGTCGCTTAAGCGATGAGTCTATCAAGCTGATAAACGAATGTGATATTTCATTTCCAACAAGCTCTGGTAAGCTAGTCACTGCTGCTTATGATTTCCCTATCGAACTATTGTTTTTACGCGACGATGATATTCCAGATTATGTGCAAGATGGTGTTGCCGATATCGGTATTGTTGGAGAAAATGTATTAGTAGAATCGGATAAAAAAGTGGAAGAAGTAAAAAAGATGGGCTTTGGTAAATGCAGACTGTCGCTTGCCGTTCCTCGCACAATGAATTTTAATTCTGCCGATGATTTATCAGGAAAATCTATTGCCACTTCCTATCCAAAAATATTGCAAAATTATTTGGATAAAAATAATATCCATGCAGAAATACATATCATTTCAGGTTCTGTCGAAATAGCACCGAGCATTGGATTGGCAGATGCCATTTGTGATATCGTTTCAACGGGATCAACTTTGTTGAGTAATGGTTTAAAAGAAGTAGAACAGATTTTTCAATCAGAAGCTATTTTAATAAAAAATAAATCACTATCGACTGAAAAACAAGAAATCTTACAACAGTTATTATTCCGTTTAGAAGCAGTAAAACGAGCGCAAAAAAATAAATATATTTTGTTAAATGCGCCAAACGAAAGCTTAGATAAAATCATATCCTTGTTGCCCGGAATTAGCTCACCTACTGTGCAGGCACTAGCAAAAGAAGGTTGGAGTTCGGTGCATTCGGTTATAACAGAACACGATTTTTGGGAAAAAATACAACAACTCAAAGAGGCTGGTGCTGAAGGTATTTTGGTCATGCCAATAGAGAAATTAATTTATTAATTCATGCATAGCATACTAGAAATTTGTCTGTATGTTTAAATATAAATGGTAATGCAAGTAATAAAATATCCAAGTAAAGAAACTTGGCAACAACTTTCTCAACGGCCTTCACAATCTCTAGAAGAAATAGAGAAAGTGGTCAGTCCGATTTTAGATGATATCAAATTGCGTGGAGACGCTGCATTGTTTGAGTATGCTGAGAAATTTGATAAAGCTCGTATTTCTAATCTTTTGGTCACGGAAGAAGAAATTACTACTGCTATCGCTACTGTTGATGTTGGTTTGAAAAATGCAATCGACATAGCGTATAAAAATATTCTATATTTTCATCAACAACAACAAACAAAAGCCGAGATAATTGAAACAAGTGCAGGTGTTTTTTGCTGGCGTAAATCATTGCCTATTGATAAAGTAGGTGTGTATATTCCTGGTGGTACAGCTCCTTTATTTTCTACGGTGTTGATGCTAGCAATTCCGGCAAAAATTGCAGGTTGCAGTGAAGTAGTATTGTGTTCGCCACCAAACCAAGATGGAAAAATAAATCCAGTAATATTATACGCTGCAAATTTATGTGGCGTTCATAAAATTTTTAAAGTCGGTGGTGCGCAAGCTATTGCGGCAATGGCATTTGGTACACCAACGATACCGCAAGTATATAAAATATTTGGACCAGGTAATCAATATGTTACAGCCGCTAAACAATTAGTCAATAAAAGTGGCACAGCAATCGATATGCCAGCTGGACCAAGTGAAGTATTAGTCATTGGCGATGATGAATCACGACCTGATTTTATTGCAGCAGATTTATTGGCACAAGCAGAACATGGCATCGATAGCCAAGTGATTTTTGTTACAACAGAAGAGATGTATTTAAACTTAGTACATTTCGCTATCGACGAACAACTAAAAACTTTAGGACGAAAATCGATTGCAGAAAAAGCTTTAGAAAATAGCAAAATGATATTATTAAAAAATCTCGATGATGCTATTGCGTTTAGCAATGTGTATGCGCCTGAACATTTGATTTTGCAAACACGTAATGCGGAAGAATTAGCGAATCAAGTAAGCAATGCAGGTTCTGTGTTTATTGGTCATTACACGCCAGAAAGCGTTGGCGATTATGCAAGCGGCACCAATCATACCTTGCCGACAAATGGCTTTGCTAAAGCATATAGTGGTGTTTCCTTAGATAGCTTCCAAAAGAAAATAACATTTCAAAAAATGGAAAAAGCTGGCTTGGAAAACATAGGACCAGCAGTAGAATTAATGGCAGAAAATGAAGGTTTAACAGCGCATAAAAATGCAGTCACTATCCGATTAAAAAATGAAAAATAGTACAATAGATAATCTCATTCGACCGCATATTGTAAAGATGAAACCATATTCATCTGCACGTGCTGAATATACAGGTGATGATGGCATTTTTTTAGATGCTAATGAAAATCCAATTGGCTCTGTTTGTAATGAATTACACAATCGTTATCCAGATCCTTTGCAACAAAATTTGAAAAATGCATTAGCATCAATAGAAAATTTAAAAGCAAACCAGATTTTTATTGGTAATGGTAGCGATGAATGTATTGATGTTTTGATACGCACCTTTTGTGAATCGAAAGATGATGCTGTAGTGGTTTGTCCGCCTGTGTTTTCAATGTATGAGCATGCCGCACATGCACAAAACATACAAGTGCATGAAGTATTGTTAACTGAAAATTTTCAATTAAATATTGAAGCACTATTGCAGCTCATTAGCAAAGAAAATAATATCAAAATTATTTTTATTTGCTCTCCAAATAATCCGACAGGTAATTTAATTAAAGAAAATGATATCGAAATAATATTGAATCATTTTAAAGGTATTGTTGTAATCGATGAAGCATATCAAGATTTTTCCGATAACATAAGTTGGACAAATCGTTTGAGTGAATTCCATAATTTGGTAGTGATAAAGACATTTTCTAAGGCTTACGGAATGGCTGATGCTCGCATAGGAATGCTCTATGCTGACGATGCTATTATTCATTATATGAATACGATTAAAATGCCATATAACGTCAATCAATATTCACAAACATTAGCATTGACAGCCTTGCATCATGTTGACAAAAAAAATGAATTTGTTGCAACTTTAAATGCAGGGAGAAAATATATACAAGATGAATTGGCAAAAATTTCTTTTATTCAACAAGTATTCGCAAGCGATGCGAATTATGTTTTATTTAAAGTAGAAAATGCAAATGATTTGTATAAATATCTCATTGCTCATAAAATTATTGTGCGCAATAGAGATAGTGCACCATTGTTAAAAGGCTGTTTGCGCGTGTCTGTTGGCACAAAAGCAGAGAATGAAAAATTTATTGAAGTTTTACGTAATTATATAGTTTAATTTAGTGTATGCAAAAAATACTTTTTATCGATAGAGATGGTACTTTAATAGAAGAACCAAAAGACAATTTTCAGGTGGACAGTTTTGATAAATTAAAATTCCTTCCGCAGGTTAATTCTTATTTGAAAAAGATTGTTGACGAAACAGACTATAAATTAGTAATGGTTACGAATCAAGATGGACTAGGTACTAAATCATTTCCTGAAAAAACATTTTGGCCTGTTCACAACTTAATGTTGTCAGTATTTGAAACAGAAGGAATTATATTCGATGATATTTTTATAGATAAAACATTTGCAAAAGACAATGCACCTACACGAAAGCCCAATACTGGCTTGTTGACAAAATATTTAGACGCTACAAAATATGACTTAAAAAATTCTTTCGTAATCGGCGATAGGTTAACAGACATACAATTGGCAAAAAATATTGGTGCAAAAGGAATTTTAATTGGTAGAAGTGCTGATAAAACGGAC
>JADKZZ010000122.1 GCA_020848475.1 Chitinophagales bacterium
ATAATACCCTACTTTTTCAAAGATAAAATTATTGCTAAAGCAAAAGAAGAGATAAGCAATCAAGTCAATGCAAAAGTGGATTTTAAAGATATTGACTTGTCGATATTAAAAAACATTCAAAACTTCCCAAATATTGCACTCGGCATCGACAATCTGACAATAATAGGAATTCCTCCTTTTGACGGCGATACCTTACTGACAATTGGCAATACGAATGCATCACTTGATTTGATGAGCGTTATCAATGGTGAACAATATAAAATAGAAGCAATTACTTTAAAAAATGCTACAATAAATGCATTGGTGAATAAAGAAGGAATAGCTAATTGGAATATTTTAAAACCTTCAGAAGAAAAAAAAGAAAGCAAGCCATTTGCTTTGGCTTTAAATAAATTAAAATTAGAAGATATTAATATCAACTATGATGATTTAAAAGGCGGAACAGCATTGAAAATAGTAAATTTCAATCACGAAGGTAAAGGTGATTTTGCCGCTGATATATTGGATTACGAATCCAGCACAGCAATAGAAAAAGTGAGCCTTACACAAGGAATAGTTCCTTATTTGAAAGCGGTTGCCATCAACTTAGACAGTAAGTTGAATATCGATCAAAAACAAAATAAATATTCATTTCAGCAAAGTAAACTTACATTAAATCGATTAGCATTATTATTGAACGGTTTTGTGCAAATTCCAGATTCGACAAAAACCATCTTGGATATCTCATTTAATGCGGAAAAAACAGATTTCAAATCTTTGTTGTCGCTGATACCAGCTATTTATTCCAAAGACTTTACAGACATCGTTTCTTCGGGCATTTTAAAGCTCGATGGTTTTGCGAAAGGAACGCTTGAAGGTAATATTTATCCAGCATTTGCATTAAACTTAAAAGTAGATAATGGAAAATTTAGATATCCAAAATTGCCTACAGACGTGACGGATGTATTTATTGATGCACATGTCAAAAATTCTGGTGGAAGCCTAGATAATACTATAGTTGATGTGCCTGATTTTCGTTTGAAATTAGCGAATGAACCTATTGTAGCGAAATTAAAAGTAAGCACACCAATTTCTGACCCAAATATAGATTTAGAGGCAAAAGGAAAAGTAAATCTTGGCGATGTGCAGAAGTATTATCCAATAAAAGATGTACAAAAATTAAGTGGCATTGCCAATGTAGATTTGGCCCTAAAAGCCAAGCAGTCTGATATAATAAATAAGCGCTATCAAAATATTAATGCTGCTGGAAACATAAGCGCGAATGCGATTGAGTATGCATCTAAAGATGTGCCAAAGCCTATATCTGTAAAACAATTGGTGCTTAATTTTTCGCCACAATATGTTGATATAGCACAATGCAATGCTGTGATTGGCAACAGTGATTTCGACATCAAAGGAAAAATGGAAAATGTAATAGCTTATGTAATGTCAAAAGATGCAGTAATTACCGGCTCAGCAAATATTATATCGAATAAATTAGATGCTAACGAGTTTTTACCAGATTCTACAACAGCAAAAAAATCGAATGCACAAAAAGCAAAAGAAGTAGTTCGTTTGCCGAAGAACATAGATTTTACAGGCACTGCAAGCATTGGCGAATTGCTGTATGATCAATTAAGTATTAAAAATTTGCTTGGAAATATTCATTTACAAGATGAACAATTAAACCTAAATAACTTGCAAGGAAATTTACTTGGTGGTTCAATAACTGCAAGTGGTTTTTACAACACCAAAACAGATATTCCAACAGCAAATCTTAGCTACAATATCAAAGATTTCGATATTCAAGAAGTATATAAATTTGTAAGCTCCGCCAAGCAAGCTGCGCCAATTATGAAATTTGTTACGGGTGCTTTTTTGTCCAACATGAATATGAAAATGTCACTCAATCCTGACTTATCGCCCGACTTAAAAACACTTGATGGTATGGCTGGATTCAAAATGCCATTAGCTAACGTTAAAGGTGTGCCAGCATTACAGCAAATTGTAGCACAAACAAAATTGAAACAATTAGAAAATCTGCGTATTGAAAACTTGGACGTGAAAGCAACGGTTGCTAACGGCAGAATTTTAGTAGCGCCATTTGAAACCAAAGTCAATAACATGAAAATGACCATTGGTGGCTCACAAGGCTTAGATCAAACGATGGATTATGCAGTGGCTATTGATGTGCCATGGAAAGACCTTGGACAAGCTACTTCTTTTGCCGAAGGCTTATTGGCAAAAAATCCTATAAAACAGTTAAATGGCATGGTTCCAGAGATTGTAAGAATAAACTTAAAAGTGGGTGGCACATTTTCCAAACCAATCATTACCGTTGGCAAACCTGATGGAACAAATGGTGTTGGCTCTATGAAAGATGTAGTAAAAGAACAAGTGCAACAACAAGCCCAACAACTAAAAGAAGAAGTGAAAACACAAGCAATACAAACTTTAGATACTATTAAAACACAAGTGAAAGAAGAAGCAAAAAATAAATTGCAAGAAATACTTTCAGGACAAAAAAATCCGAATGACACCACGCCGAAAAAAAGCTTGCAAGACAACGTAAAAGACCAATTGAAAGAAAAATTCAAATGGCCACGATGACAGATGTCATTTCCTTCTGTCTGTCAGCAGACAAATGTAAAAGTTAATCTTATTGAGTTTTAATAGACTATATGCGAACTCTTGCGCGAAAGATAAACTTCTAATTATAAAATGGAATGAGCCAATAATTTAAACTCTGTTATAGACCTTTTGTTCTCCTGATTAAATCTCTTGCTCCATGATGCACCATTAGTATATGCACCTCATCTTTGGCAATAATTCTATAGATTATTCGATAATTTCCTTCAATTATTTCTCTTACTGATTCTTGATTAATTTCTTCGTTTATTTTGCCTGCTTTAATTTGTGTTCTGAGTATTTCTGTTTTGTCTCGGATTTTTTCTACTTGTAATCTTGCATATCGTTTAGAATCTAAGGCAATATAATCGTAGATTTCTTTCATATCATCTTTTGCAGACTTCAACCATTTTATTCGAACCATTTTTCCATTTCTGTTTTTAGTTCTATCTCTTCTATTGTTTCGTTGCTATTGGATTCTCTAATTCTATTCTCCAGTTTATCAATAAAAACTAACCTGTCTATAAGTTCATCAATCGAAATCTCATCTGGAAAATCTTGAATATAGCCTTGTAACTTTGCTTTGGTAATCATGGAGTATTTTTATATTGCAATATAAATAAAATCAGTAAAAGATAAAATTAAATTACCTAGGTAATTTTTTTACATAATTACAGATATTAATACATCTAAAAAGTGTAAAACAAACCTCATCCATGGTTTGTGTCCTCACGCACCACGTTACAAAGCAATTAAAGAATTTGATTTTTTTAAGGATTTATAGAAGCGTTTTAATAATGATGCTTCATGAGGACACAAAACATGGCAGCTTGCCTCGATAGTATTTATTATTCTAAAGCAAACATAGTATATTAAGATTTACAGGGTTTTTCATTTCTACTTTAGTGAAATGATATTCATCGTTAACAGCAACACAATAATTAATCATTTTTATTTTCTTATTTTTGTAAAGTTGTAAGTATTTGCTTACAGCGGATTGCTCATCACATATTCTTATCACATGCAAATAGCAGAACTCAAAGACACCGCCACACAAGTACGTCGCGACATCGTTCGTATGGTACATCAATGCAAATCAGGTCATCCTGGAGGCTCCTTAGGTTGCGCCGATTTCTTGACAGCTTTATATTTCGAAATCATGAAAGTGGACACCAATTTTAAAATGGACGGTGTTGGCGAAGATTTATTCTTTTTGTCAAACGGACACATTTCTCCTTTGTTTTATAGCGTTTTGGCGCGTAGAGGTTATTTTGATGTGAAAGAATTAGGCACATTTAGACACATTAATTCCCGATTGCAAGGCCATCCAACCACACATGAAGGCCTGCCAGGTATTCGTATTGCGAGCGGTTCTTTAGGACAAGGAATTTCTGTTGCCATTGGTGCTGCATTGACAAAAAAATTAAATGGCGATGACAAAACGGTGTTTGTGCTAACTGGCGATGGCGAATTGCAAGAAGGTCAAATCTGGGAAGCCTTACTATTTGCCGCTGCAAAAAAAGTAGATAATTTAATTGTTACCGTAGATTGGAATGACGCTCAAATCGATGGTTCCACACAACACGTATGCGACTTAGGCGATTTGAAAGCGAAGTTTACGGCATTTGGCTGGGACGTGTTGGAAATGAAAGGCAATGTAATGGACGAAGTAGTTTTTACCCTTACAGAAGCGCAATTACGAACAAAAAAAGGCAAACCAGTCGCAATATTAATGCGTACAGAAATGGGCTTTGGAGTGGACTATATGATGGGCACACACAAATGGCACGGCAGCGCACCTAACGACGAGCAATTAGCAAAAGCCATGGCACAGTTAAAAGAAACTTTGGGCGATTATTAGAAATATGTTTTAATTTTGAATAATGGCAATTCTTTCAATGTTTTACGGATTAATTGTGTCTATGTATTATTTTGATACACAGCAACACAATTTACCACATATTCATGTAAAGTATCAGGAACAGGAAGATATTTTTAATATAATTACTGCAGAATTAATTGCAGGGAGTTTGCCAATTCCAAAAATAAGATTAGTACAAGCATGGATTGAAATTCATAAAGATGAATTGATGGCAAATTGGGAATTGGCGGTTAGCGGAGAGAACATTTTTAAGATAGAACCTTTAAAATAATTTCCATGAATCCAAGAGTAATAAATGTTCAGACAAAAGAAAATTATACACTATTGCTTACGTTTGATAACAGTGAACAAAAGGTATTTGATGTAAAACCATTTTTAGATAAAGGAATATTTAAAGAATTAAAGGACAAAAATAAGTTTTCTCAAGTAAAACCTTTCTTAGGCAGCATACAATGGCAGGGAGGACAAGATTTTTGTGCAGATACTTTATATGAAAATGCGATTCCTTTGGTGTGATTAAAAGAAACTTTGGGTGATTATTGAAGATAATAAGGATAATAAGGACTGGAAAAATTGTAAATCATATTTTCACAGTAAATGTAGAGTTTAATATAAATAGATTATGAAATACCACAAACAATTAATAATTCGAAATAAAAAAGTGGTCAATGCCTATAGATTATCTAAAGTACAAATAAAAGAATTAGATAGAAGACACAAAGAATATATTGAAGGAAAAGGTAAATCATATACGTGGGAAGAAGTTGAAGAATATTTTAAAAGTAAGATTGCATCAAAAAATAAATCACAAATCATAATTCTGAAATCATAAATACAAAATGAGTTTACAAAACATCACTTACACAGACAAAAAAGATACACGCTCAGGTTTTGGCGTTGGTATCTATGAAGCAGGAAAAGAAAATCCTAATGTTGTAGCACTATGTGCTGATTTAATCGGCTCATTGAAGTTGGAAAAATTTATAGAAAATTTTCCAGAACGTTTTGTGCAAACAGGTATTGCTGAGGCCAATATGATTGGTATTGCTGCTGGTTTGACCATTGGCGGAAAAATTCCAGTAGCTACAACATTTGCGAATTTTGGCACTGGTCGCGTCTATGATCAAATCCGCCAAAGCGTTGCCTATTCTGATAAAAATGTAAAAATCTGCTGCTCACATGCTGGTCTTACTTTAGGCGAAGATGGTGCAACGCATCAGATATTAGAAGATATTGGCTTGATGAAAATGTTGCCACACATGACAGTAGTAGTGCCTTGCGATTATAACCAAACACGCTTAGCAACCAAAGCCATTATTGAAAGACATGGACCAACGTATTTGCGCTTTGGTCGTCCAGTGTGGCCTATTTTTACGCCAGCCGAAGATGAAACTTTCCAAATCGGAAAAGCACAATTTTTATCACAAGGTAGCGACGTAACTATCATCGCTTGCGGACATTTAGTATGGCATGCCGTTTTAGCTGGACAAGAATTAGAAAAACGCGGTATAAGTGTCGAACTTATCAATATGCATACTATTAAACCACTAGATGTTGATGCTATTTTGCAATCTGTTAAGAAAACTGGTTGTGTGGTGACTGCAGAAGAACATCAAATGGCAGGCGGATTGGGCGAAAGCGTAGCATCTGTGTTGTCGCAACAGTATTTAGCGCCATTAGAAATGGTAGCAGTAAAAGATACTTTCGGCGAAAGTGGCACACCAGACCAATTATTAGAAAAATATGGCTTGATGCCAAAAGATATTATCGCAGCAGTAGAAAAGGTAATGGCTAGAAAATAAAATGAATTAGAAGATAGTAAACAGAATAAATAGATATTGTTATATACATAACTACTTATTCTTTTTTGCTTCCTTAGAATATTTGAATTGGTAAAATTTCTGCATCAACCATGCTTCTATGCGGTTGATGGATTTAGCACCACCTAAATATTTTGCTTCGACAAATGCTTTCGATGTTTTCTCTAATAATTGTGCGGCAACGTAAGCATCATCTATACTTGTGCCTAAACAAATGCTTTTTCCATTCAATAAAATAGAAGCAAATCTACCGTTTAATGAATGCAAAATATCATTGTCACCTTTGGCAATGCGAACGGAAACACCTAAAAGTTGTGCTTGGTCATCTAAGATAGGTGGGATTTCTTCTTTCACTTGCGATGCAAATTCTTGTTGCGTAATAAAAATTACTTGAACTGATTTTCTTTTTGCAAAAATATTTGTGAAAATAGAATCTGATTTTTCTGTAATAATATCTTGTTCCGTGATAGCCGACAGTGGTTTGTTTTTTTGTGTATAGATGATTTCATTATTAGCCAATCGCATTGCAATTTGTACTACTTCTACTTTTCCCCAACTTTTATAAGCCGCACTTTGTTGCTCAAAATAGTGGTAAGATTGTAAGATAGATTGTATAGCTTCTTTTTTGTTCATGTGTAAATTTTAGGTGCAAATTACTAAGCACTTTTCTTCTTTGATTCGATAAATAATGCGCAAGCATGTTCTAAAGTGCGTGCTACTTCAAATGTTTTTTCCAAATCTTCGCCAATGCACACAACACCATGATTAGACATCAGTGCCGCATTAGACTGTTCTATCGCTCGTGCAGTTTCTACCGTAATTTTTTTTGTATTTGGCAATGCATATGGTGCAGCTTTTATGATTTTTGCACCTAATATTTTTTGATGTTCCTCATTTAATACCATAACATCTTTTTGTGCAGCTGCTACTATTGATGCATACATCTGATGCGTATGAATAACAGCCTTGATGTGTGGACGTGTTTTATACACTTCACAATGCAATTTCAACTCAGAAGAAGGTTTGATATTTCCATCAAATTTTAAAGTATGAAAATCAACCAACACCATTTCATTAGGTGTCAGCTCGTCATAAGGTCTGCCACTTGGCGTAATCACCATTTGTGTGTCATTTACTTTGATGCTCACATTTCCCCAAGTGCGTGCTACTAAGCCTTCTTTGAGCAATCGTTTGCCCGCATTGCAAACTTCTTCTTTTATTTGTTCGATGTTCATTGAAATCTATTTTGATTGGCATTGGCATACGTATTTTTCAAACTTGTATAAATTGATTTATAGGTTTGAAAAAGCTCATTATAAATTGATTTATGTGCTTCATTCGGCACAAAAGTATCTACAGTTTTTATTAATTTTTTGATGTCTTGAAAGTCAGATAAAAATCCGCTGCCGACCATGGCACACATCGCAGCGCCTAATGCACCTGCATTTTTAGGCTGTGAAGTGGTAATGATTTTTCGCTCTGTAATGTCGGCAATCGTTTGCATCCATAATTTACTTTGCGATCCTCCACCAGTGATTTTTAGTTCTTTAATGGTAAATCCAAAATCTTTTTCTAAATTTTCTATCGACCATTTAAGATTATAAGCAATGCCTTCAAAATGGGCACGAGCAATATGTGCACGTGTGTGTAAGTGTGATAAATTGAAAATAGTTGAACGTGTTGTGGTCGTACTTACCGGACAACGTTCCCCTAAAAACCAAGGTGTCATCACTAAGTATTCAGCACCTGCTGGAACTACTTTGATTTCATTTTCTAAATAAGTAAACAATTCATATTCTGACATTGCTGCTCTCTCGTTTTTGTAGAAAGTATTTAACAGCCATTCTGTATTTACACCAGCCGATTCTGTGATACCAACGACGATATTTTTTGTAGGATCAGCACTTTGCAAGCAGAAAATTCCATTTTTAAATCCTTTGTCTTTTGCTGTAGAAACGCCAACCCAAGCAGATGTGCCTACATAAATATGCGCCTCACCTTCGTTGATAGCCGTAGTGCCTAATGCTGCACTTTGAGTGTCATCGCAACCACCATAAACACCTATGTTTTCATGTAAACCCATTTCGGCAGCAGCTTGTGTTGTAAGTTTTCCAACTTCATCTATTGATCTTACTAAATCAGGAAGCTTTTTAGTGCCAGCACCCGTAAATTTAAAAATCAAACGATCCCAATCTTTCTTTTTTAAATCAAATGAGTAGGAACATGCGCCAGACCATTCAGCAACCATTTTACCAGTACACATGAATTTTAAATATGCATTGACATCTAAAATTTTATATGTTTTCTTGAAAATTTCAGGTTTGTTTTCTTTTAGCCAAATGATTTTTGGAATGACATCTTTCCCTGTAATTTCAACACCAATAATAGATTTGAATATTTTTTTACCACCCAATTTTCGCATGATTTGCTGTGCTTGTTTTTCTGCACGACCATCAACCCATGTGATATTAGGATAAAGGACTTCACCTTCTTTGCTCATAGGAATAACACCCATGGCTTGTGTTGTAAAGGCAATTCCTTTTATTGTTTGTTTGTCGATATTTGCTGAAGATACGAGTCGCTTAGTAGCCTTACAGATAGCCGACCAATAATCATGTGGAATTTGTTCCACCCAACCCGGATTGGGCATTTGCAATGGATATTCTTCAATGGCTGAAGCCAAAATATTTCCACTTGCATCTACTAAAATAGATTTTACACTACTTGTGCCAACATCATATGCTACAAAACAGTTCATTTTTTTCTTCTTAGTGATGCAATTAACACGTCATTCAGTGCTATATAAAAACAGTCACATTTTAGTAGATGATTGAAAGTGGTATACTATTCAGCTACAAATAATCTTACGCTTTTTTTACGTTTTTGAAAACCTTCTCAAATCGGTTTAAGGCATCATCAATTACATCATCAGTGTCGGCCATGCTGCAATACAAGCGACTACCAGCCAAGGTAACGATACCTTCAGCCATATACGCAGCGCCATATTCTTCCATCAATTTTTTGCGTTCATTGATTTCTGCTAATACTGATTTTATTTTCGACAGTTTGATTTTTACAAATAATGTTCCAGCGGTTTCTAAATGGCAAATAGAACCTTGATTATATGCCACGAATGGCAAACCATATTTGTCAATAAGCTCATTTAATCCTTTTGTAATTCTATCACCAGCTTTTCCTGCTTTCTCGCAAGCGTTGGTGTTTTTGATTTCTAATAATGTGTAATATCCTGCGCAGCTACTCAAAGGATTTGCAGCCATCGTGCCACCTACTTTCACTTTTTTGCCACCTTGCAAGCCTGCGGCAAGTCCGTCCATATATTCTGCTTTTCCGCCAATGCCACCAGCAGAAGGATAACCGCCAGCTACCACTTTTCCAAATATAGTTAAGTCGGGTTTTACACCAAAATAGCCTTGGGCGCCACTCATTCCGATACGGAATGCGGTGACCACTTCGTCAAATATTAATAATGTGCCATATTTGTCGCACAATTGACGAGCTTGTTGTGCAAATTCTTTATAGACTGGATAAGTACCGCTTTCAGGACCTACTGGTTCTAAAATAACGGCAGCAGTACCGCCACGGAATCGATTCCATTTTAGTTTGCTTTCTAAAGCATCAATATCATTTGGTGGAACAGCTTGTGTGTGCCAATGCATCATGAAAGGAATACCTTTCGCATCGAAGAAACGCGTGCCTGGAATACGTAAGTCATATACCATTTGGTCGCTCCAGCCGTGATAGGCTCCACCGATTTTTATTACTTTAGATTTGCCAGTTTTAATACGCGCCAATCGCAGTGCACCCATAACTGCTTCTGTGCCACTTCCTAACATACGGAATCGTTCTACAGAAGGAATATTTTCGCAAATTAGTTCTGCTAATTTATATTCATACTCATGCAATAAACCAGTAGAAGGACCACATTCATTGATTAAAGCAATTGCTTTCTCGCGTACTAATGGATAATTGCTACCCAACACCGTTGGGCCGCCAGCCTGTAAAAAATCGATATATTTATTGCCATCGGCATCATATAAATAAGCACCTTCCGCCTTGGTAAATGTTAATGGAAATGGATGATTGAATGCTAAATTATGTTGCACACCACCCGGAATATATTGTTGTGCTTTTTCATAGATGGCTTTAGATTGGGTACATTTTGTTTTATAATAATCTAAATATTTTTCCAATGCATTGGGTTCGATATGTTGCATTGGCATTGACACGAGTTTATCTAACTTCTGATATATAGGTTTTATGTCGTGGTACTCGCTTATTGAAAATCCTGTTTGACTCATTTTATAATTTTCTTTATCTTTGTATTTGATATTGCCGTACAAAGTTGCGGCTAATAAGATATTGATTTTTTGATAATAATCAAAATATAAGATGGAAATGTCGAGACATCTAACATTTACAAAGTTTCTGGAGCAATTTGGCGACTTTTCGGAAGAAATACATAGTGCTATCGAAAGCAAATTACAAAGAATTGAGTTGCCGAAAAGGCATATTTTACTAAAGAAAGGAAAGGTTTGTAATCATCTTTATTTTATGGAAAAAGGCTTGGCGCGTAATTATTACGAAGAAGATAATAAAGAGCTAACCAATGATATTACCGTGGAAGGTGAATTATTAGTTTCATTTTCGAGCTTTATTTCCAGAAGTCCTTCCTTAGAAACCATTGAGCTTTTAGAAGATAGCACTTTAACGGCATTTCATTATGATGACTTGAATTGGTTATATGAAAAATATCCTGAAATGGAGCGATTTGGTAGGTTGGTGGCAGAATATAACTACAATTCTTTGGTTCTAAAAAGTTATGAATTGAAGTTTAAAAGCTCGACAGAGCGCTATGAAGAGTTATTCAATTCGAAAATAGAGTTGATAAGACGTGCTCCAATTGGCATTATTGCTTCCTATCTTGGTATGAGTATAGAAACATTAAGCAGAATAAGAAGTAAGATAAATTAAACCTTTTTGTTTTTAATGAGTCTAATATACTATTGATATGTAACAATAGCATTGAATGAAATTTACTGACGAGGAAATTTTAGCATTATTCAAACGGTCTGATACTAAAGAAAAAGCATTTTGCATGTTGCTGAGTGCTTATCAGGAGCGCTTGTATTATCACGTTCGACGATATGTTCACAATCACGAAGATGCAAATGATATCTTGCAAAATACTTGTATAAAAGTATGGAATGCAATCGATAATTTTAGAGCTGACTGTGCATTATATTCTTGGTTATATCGCATTGCTGGCAACGAGGCCATCACATTTATCAATAAACAGAAAAAAAGAAATGAAATTGATATAGAGCAGTCATCAGCGCAATATAGGAGTGCAAGCGATGCCATAGGTGCAGATGCAATGACACAGAAATTACAACGTGCGATTGATACATTACCAGATAAACAAAAACAAGTATTTATCATGCGATATTATGATGAAATGCCTTATGAAAAGATGGCAGAAATTTCAGAAACCTCTGTGGGTGCATTAAAGGCGTCTTATCATCATGCAGTAAAAAAAATTGAAGAAATATTAACCGCTTAGCATAGCCCATAAAAATTAAAGTATGATTAAACCTTTATGTAAATAAATAGTCTAACTAAAAATGAGTAGCCAACAAGATATATTAAACGAATTGAAAGAAATTGCTCCATTACTTTTAAAGGCAAAAGAAAATGAGCGTCCTTTAATAATTCCTGCGAATTACTTTCAAGATTTTGCTGATAGTTGTATGTCTGAAATGAAAATATCAACAAGTATTTTGTCGGCTATTAAAAAAGATGAAATAGAAGTGCCTGAAACTTATTTTAATACGTTTTCGGACACGATTATGGCTAAAATAAAACAAGAAGAAACGCCTGTTTCCAATGCTCAGCCAATTGCGACAAAAACAAATAAAAATACTTTTGTGTTGACACTATTCCAGCGAGTTGCATTAGCTGCTAGCATTATTGGCGCTGTATTTGTTGTTAAAAAGATAAATATTCCTATTGCACCTGCGCAAGACTGTGCCGATGGCATTGCCTGCTTGACAAGAGAAGAGATTTATCAATATATGAATGCCAATGCCAATGCTTTTGATTTGCAACAAATTGAGAAAGCGGTAGCGCCATCAATTGAACAGCAAAAAACGACTCAGGAAATACAAGATATTACTGAAAAAGATATAGATCAATATTTAGAACAAAACAACAACATCATAGCAACAGAAGACCTTGCAACAGATATTTTTTAAAAAATTAAAACAAGCAAAATGAAAAAAATACTCTTTTTAATGGCTATTGTTTTAGCAGGAATTTTACAACTACAAGCACAAGATGGAAATGCAAAAATCGAAGCACTGAAAATTGCATTTATTACCAAGCGCTTAAATTTGAATGCCGACGAAGCTCAAAAATTTTGGCCTTTGTATAATCAATATGAAGCAGAGAAAAAACAAGTGCGCCAAAGCACAATCGGTGGTGTAAAAGAAATGAAAGAAGATGGCGATTTCACAAATGCAGAGGCCGAACAAGCCATCACCAAATACATCGAATTTAAAGCTAAAGATTTAGACATTACCAAAAAATATGTTGCAGAATTTAGAAAAATAATTCCGGCTACCAAAATTGCTAAATTAGTAACTGCCGAAGAGCACTTTAAAAAAATGCTGACTAAACAAGCACAACAAGGCGGACCAAAATCTGGCAATGGACAAGGTGGAAAGCCATGGAAACAATAATGATTTTTATGTAATTTACAGGAGCCGAACCAAAAGTTCGGCTTTTTTTCATGTTTTATTTCACCTTTCGAATCCATTCCATTGACATTGCGCAAACACTCATTACATTTAGTAATTGCACTTTTTATGATATTACTATTCTATTTACTATTTTCGTTGTCCATTTGAAAAAGTCGAAATGAAAGTAACTGATATACTAGCAGAAAACAAAGAGAAAACCTTAGTGTCATTTGAAATTCTGCCACCTTTAAAAGGAAAAAGCATTGATTCTATTACGAAAGTTTTAGATCCTTTGATGGAATTTAAGCCACCATTTATCGATGTTACCTATCATCGCGAGGAATTTGAATACAAACAAACAGCAGAAGGCTATTTTGAAAAAGTGGCCGTTCGCAAAAGGCCTGGCACAGTAGGCATTTGCGCAGCTATCAAATACAGATATAATGTAGAAGCAGTGCCGCATTTTTTATGTGGAGGCTTTAGCAAAGAGGAAACAGAAAATGCACTTATAGATTTAGGGTTTTTAGGCATTCACAATATCTTAGCACTTCGTGGCGATGCACGTAAGTTGGAGAAAAAATTTGTACCAGAGCCAGATGGACATCCATTTGCATTGGATTTGGTGCAACAAATCAACGACATGAATTGTGGTAAATATTTAGACCACGATTTAATCAATCCTGTAAAAACAGATTTCTGCATCGGCGTTGCTGGCTATCCTGAAAAACATTTTGAAGCAGCCAATTATGAACAAGACCTGCAATATCTGAAACAAAAAATAGATGCAGGTGGCGATTACATTGTAACGCAAATGTTTTTTGATAATAAAGCGTATTTCAAATTTGTTGAAGACTGTAGAAAAGTCGGCATCAATGTGCCTATTATTCCAGGCATTAAACCGATTACAAAACAAGGCCAATTAAACAGTATTCCAGCAGCATTTTTCATCAATTTACCAGAAGATTTAGTTCGTGAGGTGCGCAAATGCAAAGATGATACACAAGTGAAAGAAGTTGGCATCGAGTGGTGCATTGCGCAAAGTAAAGAATTAGTAAAATTTGGTGTTCCGTGTTTGCACTATTATACAATGGGCGACGTGAAGACGATTTCTACTATTTGTAAAGAATTGGTGTAAATTAAATTAGGAATGGGCAATCCATTCAACCGGTATAAAATAGAAAAGCACATCTTAATCGATGTGCTTTCATTTTCATAGTTTTTGTTTTATTTTGTTTTTGTAATGTAAATATAGTAGCAATCTGATTTTCTGTGAATATAAATTAGCAAACGGTCGTTTTTAATGTGTATTCGGTAGAATTTAGCTTAAATTAAAAAAAAGATGGAGACAAATATGTTTATGAAACGCGCAATAGAACTGTCTAAAATGGCACTTCAAACTGGCAAAGGTGGTCCTTTTGGCTGTGTTATAGTAAAAGATGGAAAGATTGTAGGAGAAGGTCATAACCAAGTTACGTCCACCAATGACCCAACTGCACATGCGGAAGTTGTGGCCATTAGAAATGCTTGTAAAAACCTGAATTCATTTCAGTTAGAAGGTTGTGAAGTTTATACCTCCTGCGAACCTTGCCCGATGTGCTTGGGCGCTATTTATTGGGCGCGCCCCTCAAAAGTATATTTTGCCAACACACGTGAAGATGCCAAGCAAATAGGTTTTGACGATTCTTTTATTTATGATGAAATTCCTTTATCAATTTCGCATAGAAAAATTCCAATGCTCAGTATGAATCGCAATCAAGCACTTTTGGTTTTTGAAGAATGGAAAAATAAAAGCGATAAAACAGAATACTAATAACTACCTGTGTTGCTTGTTTATGTATTCATTTTTCTTACTCTTTAAAATTTAATCTTGGCAAGCTCCATTCATAACGCACAGCGAAAAATCTAAATAGGACAATAAACAGCACGCACAACATAAAATTGAGATTGCTATCAATTTGCAACACGTATAAAATAACAAATAATAAGGAGCCTAAAAGACAAGGCGTTGCATACATTTCTTTTCTGAAAATTAAAGGAATTTCGTTGAGCAAAGTATCGCGAATAACACCACCGAAAATACCAGAAACCATTCCTAACACAACTGCTGCCAACAAATTTACATCATACACAATACTTTTTTGTACACCTAATACAACGTAAATGGCCATACCAATCGTATCGAAAATACTGAGTGTTCGCGATATGCGAATGATATACCTTCTGAATAAAAGTGTAAACAAAACACCTGCAAAAATGGATAATAAATAATTCATGTCATTAATCCAAACAACTGGATAAGCGCCGAGCGTCACATCTCTAATAGTGCCGCCACCAATTGCAGTAATGAATCCAGTAAAAAATACAGAGAAAATATCGTGATGGTGTTTCTTATCGGACGCTGCTAAAGCACCAGAAATAGTAAATACAAAAGTTCCTGCTAAATCGATGGCATATATAAACGACATGATTTAAAGATAAGGAATCCTACTAAATATTAAATTATTTGTCTATAATTTCGCTTTTTAATACTTTGATAAGCGTATAAATTGGCTGCACTTGTTTTACCATCGGATTTTCTGCTTTGCGCACACTGACCAAGATAGTTTGCCGTATGCCATCTTTGAAACTGAATCCACTTATGTTTTGGAAAAAAACTTCAAAATTGCTTACACCAGCCTTTTTTATTTGCAAACACATTGCATTGTTATTGCCTTCGCAAGGTGCTTTTTTTTCATGTACGACAATTGTTGTCGTATCTGTTGTAGAAGCATTCTCATTGTTTAAAGTGTTATCGTTTTGGGCATTAACAGGTGTTTTTGAGACTATTTTCACCAAAACATATTTATAAATAGAAGCATCTGCAGGTATTGGCGGTGATTTCAATTCTTTACGCACCCAAATCACATACTCATAACCTTCTGTATATTCAAAGCCTTCGATATTGTCGTAGAATAATTGGAAATTTTTTTCATTTGCTTGTTTTACTAGTAAGCAATGCATTTCGCCAACACCAACACAGCTTGCACGTTGTGCACTTACTGTCCAGACATGCGTATTTATTGGCATAGGCTTTTCGTATGTCGGTTTTGGTTTTGCATTTTTCTTAGGTGCTTTTTCAGGAGCATGCGCCATGGCAGACAGTTGCAACATGACAACGAAAATGACAATACAATTTCTCATTTCTACATTATTTATTTAAACATAAAATACGAAGTAAATATCTATCCAATTTCTCAACTATCTTTGTTAATATATATTAAAATCAAAGCATGAAAACATTGCGCATTCACCATTTACAACATGTCGCATTCGAATCCTTAGGAATGCTACAAGACTGGATAGATGCTCATCGTTTTCATCAGTCGGCTACTCATTTATATAAACAAGAAACATTGCCAAATGTTGACGAATTTGATGTGTTGATTGTATTAGGTGGACCAATGAGCGTACATGATGAACAGGAATTTCCTTGGCTGAAACAGGAAAAAACACTGATAAAACAAGCGATAGAGCACAAAAAATATGTTATTGGCATTTGCTTAGGTGCACAATTAATTGCCAATGTTTTAGGAGCTCGTGTATATCCTAATAAAGAGAAAGAAATCGGATTTTTTCCAGTACAAAAAGTTGATGTAAGCGCAGAAAAACAATCTGAAAAAATACTTCAATTACAAGCA
>JADKZZ010000123.1 GCA_020848475.1 Chitinophagales bacterium
AATGATGCCTTGCCCATTGCAAATGGTTTTTACGATGGCAATGTTGCGTCATTTGTTGGTTTTAATACCTACTTGACGAACTATACGGTAAAAACACAACAAGTAACGGTAAATGCAGCTAAAAAACAAGGTTATGGCGCAGTCGAGTTATTTAATTTGCCTTCTGGATTTCCATCGCAAGCACCAATCGAATTTCAAGCGCCACCCAATGCTACAACGGTGCCCAATCCGATTAGTAATACCTCGCCAATACCAGCAGGTTCGTGCGTAGTTACGGGAAGATTTGCACCTACTAATGGATTTGTAATTACCGGAAATGAAACCAATGATATCGTGATTACAGTTTCTTTGTCAACAAATAAAAGTTTTGAATGGAAAGATAAAAATGGTGATGGTTTTTATCAAACATTAAATGGTGCTAATAATACTATTGTTGAAGATAGTGTAGTAGATATGGGCATTCGCGGATTAATTCCAATTATAAATTAGGTAATGTTGTTAATTAGCTAGGTGAAATTATCTATTTGACAAATAGAGAAATATTTTTTGCTGGTTTTTAGATTTTATAAAAAAAACAACTTTACTCGCCATATTTTATTGTAAGTGTAATATAGCAATTGACTTCCTTGCCGTTTTGTTTTGCAGGTGTCCATTTCGGCATACCTTCTACCAATAATAAAGTTTGTAATTCAAATGAAGGATTATCTGTTTTTATCACTTTAGGATTTTTAGCATCGCCTAAGGTGTTGATATAAAATTTCACCATCACACTTGCCTTTTTGCCTACTAATGTATCAGGAATGAAGTTAGTATTAGTTTTTATATACTCTTGCAAACCTGCATCGCCATCGGGAAATTGTGGCATAATTGCTGCTTTTTCAATTATTACACTTTCATCGTCGATGCTACTTGCAGCTATGGTATCTTCTTTTTTTTGTTGGTATAAATAAGGATGCTTTAAAGAGTCTAAGCGTCGCTCTTCACGCATCATTTTTTCAATATCACCGCCATATTTTGAGTATAAGATATCGTTTTTGGGCGCAGTAACTTTTGGTGGTTTGAATCCACAAATCAAAATAAAGAAAAATGAAATGAATAATAATGTAAATATTTTTGAAGACATAAGACGTTTTAGTAAACTTACACAAAAATTAAGCCATTGTCAATTAAACTGTTTTGTTAAAATGATAAGAAAATAGATAACTAAATACAGAAAATATGACATAGGCAACAAAAAAATATACGAAGTCGTATTGTTTTACTGGAAAAATAAGAATGTACAAAATAGCTACTAATGCAGAAAGCATGAATTTAATGACGATGGCGAATAAGTGTCCGCCAAGCATTTTTTGTTCTTTTTTTTGCTCTGCAATTAGGACAATATAATAATAAATAAAGGACACAATGCACATGCCTCCAGTCATCCAATAATAAGCTGGCATATCATCTTCAGGCAATGCGATGCCGGAAAGAAAGAAAAGTAAGGACAATAAGACTAGATAGTATAGCCATTTTTTTTGATAGTCCATCACTTAAGTTGCTTGTAAATATGGTAAAATGAAATAAACAATCCTAAGAGCACAAAGGTGATTAATAAGAATGGAGATGTTGCCATTTTTGTATCTAAGTAAAAACCGATGACGGAGAAAATGCCCATGACGGCAAACATCTCGAATGCCATGCCGGAATAAACCAGCCAAGAACTCATCTTTTTATCCGACTTGTTGTTGGATGTTGGCGTTGGTTTGTCCATTTTTTTCTACTTGTTGTACCGATTTTGCCACACTTGTCACATTCACCAATGAACCATTGATGGTGGCACCTTCTTCGACAATGAGTTTCTTATATTTTACATCACCTTCATACATAGCAGTGCTTCTAAAATAAAGTGTACCATTGATATCAAGGTTGCCTTTAACCTTTCCTTCAACAGTCAAGTCATTGCACTTAATTTGACCAGCTACTTGAGCTGTAGCACCAATGACCACTTTAGCAGCACATTGTATATCGCCAGCAACCTTACCATCGATGCGCAAGTCAGTTTGCGCAACAATATTTCCATTTATAATAGTGCCGTCATTTATTTTATTGGCAACCATGGTTTCCAAGTTGCTTTTAGGTGCGATTTTAGAGAACATACTTTTATTTTATAAATTTCTGAGGGTCAATTGCGTGCCCTCTATACCAAAGTTCGAGCGTAGAAACAAACGCCTTATTCTTGAATTTTCCAGCATTGGCGATGGTTTCTCCTTCTTGTACAAAGTTACCGTTTTTCTTTAATAATTGACTATTGTTTTTTAATATGTAAACCAATTGATTTTCAGTCTGTACGATAATTGTATAGCCATCTTCTGCGGAATAGCTGGTCGCCACCACATTGCCTGCCAATACGGCTTTTACAGGCTCATTTTCGCTAGCAGAGAAAGTGGTTCCTATATTTTTATCAGAATGTTTGATAATTGCGTTTCCGCTAACAGGCTGTATGAGTTCTAAATGGCTCAGCGCACTAATATTCGCATCTCGAACCGACTCTAATAAGGCGGCGTTTTTTAGTCCTTTTTCTATTTCTTTTACAAATTGAGACTCATCGGTTGTTTTAATACTCAAAATGCCGGTATCGACTTTTGATTTTTTTAAATCAGATTTTACAGCATCAATGACGACCTTGTCATTTAAGATGTTTTGCAAATTGGCAACATATTTTTGATGTGCTTTGATAGAATTGTCTAATTCTTCTGCTTTAATTCCCATATTGATAATTTCACGCCTTCCTGATGATGAGCCATAGCCTGGAATGTATTGTTTTAATGGCGTAAATGCAATCAATACAAAATTAAGAAACGTAAAAAATGCTAATATTAAACCTGTACCAATGATGATATTTAGCGGATTTAATTCCATTACCAATTTCACATCGTAGCTCTTTTCGTCCACAATTTGGAAGCGATAGACGTTCTTGAGACGCATCTTCCATAGTTTCCAATTTGGTTTTTTTATAGCCATCTGTGTAGAATTAAATAAATTTCACTCGAATAAGTAAAATAAATTTAAGAAATTGCGTTAAAATTAGGGAATTAAAACGAGCATGCATCTATCTACTGCAAAAAAACTATTCTTGCTTTTCGCTTGTCTTTTCTTTTGTAAGGCGCCATTGTTTGCCGATAAAAAGAAAAAATCAGCATCGCAATACGAAAAGCCTAATATCATTAAGCGTGCTTGGGGTGATATTACTACACGTAACAATTATTATTTTAATGCCAATGAACTCTATAAAGAAGTAGTGCGCAATTATGAGTTTAATCGTGTCATTAACTATAATACGCTTTTGCCATTCTATTATCATGATCAGGCTGATTTTTCGTCAAATACTGCCGATATGGAAACGGTGGCGAAGAAAACAGGTATTGTACTCCAATTACATGATTATAGCAGATGGCGTGATAATGCTTTTTTACTTTTAGGTAAATCACAATTCTTACGCAAGCAATACGATACTTCTTTAGTAACATTTCAATACATCGTGACCACCATGAAACCAGGTAAGATGAATTTGAAATTAGAATATAGCAATCGCGACCGTTTAAAATACATCAGAAAGCGGCAGAAAGAATTAGAGAAAAAAATGGGCGAGAAGAAAAAATTCATCGAGTTCAAATTTAAAGAACAGCAAAAAGAAGCCGAGGAAAAAGCGGAAGCAGCGCGCGACAAACAAGAAGCAGCCATTGCCAAAAAGAAAAAAGAATTAGAAGAAATTATTAAAGCCAAAAAGAAGATTATTGCCTTACAGAAAAAAGGTAAAAAAATTCCGCAGGAATTAATTGAAAAGGCAAAAAGCAAAACAACTAAAGTAGATTCTACTGTTTTGCATGCAAATACTTCAGTCAAAAAATCGGATAAGCCAAAGTTTGATAGCAATCAGCCTTATGTGTTGCTCGGAGATCAATATGTTGCAAATCCATATTACAAAGACACTACAGGCGAACGAAAGAATCAAAATCCACTTAAAGAACTCGACCCGAAAAAAGAAGCGAAGTTTGATAAATTGACATTTTGGGAAAAAATTAAACACAAACTTTCACGTCCAGAAGCTATTGTTTGGATGGCGAAATCATTAATAGAATTAGAAAATTATGCGGATGCAAAAAGCATGATTTCATACGGTAAGGCTTTGCGCAAATTGACAAAAAAACAACGTAGAGATTTTTATTTGATTGACGCTTATTACAATATTCGCCGAAAAGATTATTCACCAGCAATCGACGAGTTGGAAACGGCAATGATTTATTTTAAAAAGAAAAAAGATAAAGCTTATTACGAATATTTATTAGCACAACTTTATCAACTGAACAATCAAGATGCCGATGCAGCAGATTATTTTGTAAAAGCTGGTAAGCATACCAAATCGGAAGAACTTTATTTGTTTTCAAAAATACAATTGGCAAAACTGTATAGCGATAATCCTGGATTAGCCAATCAAGATATTGTGAAAATGTTGTCCAAGCTTATAAAATTTGGCAAGAATAAAAATCATGCAGATGAAGTATTGTACACGATTGCTAATTACTATTATTATCAAAAAGACACAGCAAATGCAGTAGCATACTTAGAAAAATCGATAAAAAAATCGCTCGACAATAAGGAGCAAAAAGGTAAATCATATTTGCGTTTAGGAGAAATTTATTTTGATAAAGAAGCCTACGATAAAGCGGCCATATTTTATGATAGTGCGATTGCTTACTTGCCAAATACTTTTGAGAATTATCAGCAAATTGTAACACGCAAAGAGGTGTTAGGTGATTTAGCAACGTATGCACAAACAATTTACACGGAAGATAGCTTGCAAAGATTAGGCAGAATGTCGCCAAAAGAATTGGATAAATTTTTAGCAGAAGTAAAGGCTCAAAAAGAAAAAGCGGATAAAAAGAAATATCGATTCAGCTCAGATATTGGTGATGGTAACACAAGTGCTGCAAGTGCATTCGTGCCTGAAACTGGCGTGTCTAATGGCTTGTGGTATTTTTATAATCCAGAATCTAAGAGCAAAGGATATAATGATTTTTTACGAATTTGGGGCGACCGAAAATTAGAAGATAATTGGCGACGAAGCGTCAAATCTGGTTTCTTAGAAGATATAATATCAACAGATGAGACAGCTATTAATGATACAGTAACTGCTGCTGTGAAAAATAAAAATATTCCAAAAGCAACAACAACAACAACAGATACTTTAAAGATTCCAAAAACACCAGAAGATTTTCTGCGCTCTGATATAAAAATTGCTAACGCACTTTATGGTACAGGAGAAATTTTCAAGAATAAATTGAATAATATTCCTAAATCAAAACAAGCATTTGACGAATTAATACGTAGGTTTCCGAATAGTGAGTTCGATGCCATCGCTCATTATTACGAATATCTGATTTACAAAGAACAAAATCTAAATGGATTAGCGCAAAAAGAAAAAGACTATATCTTGCAAAACTATCCGATGACAGAAGTCGCAGAAGTGCTCAATAATGAAGGAAAAATTCGTGTAGTTGATGAAAGTATTGAAACAGCTGAAAAACTGTATGCTTCGACCTATCAATTGTTTCTAAATGATAAATTTGATGATGTTATCAAAAATAGATTTGTCGCCAAAACAAAATATCCAAATGCGCCACAGCAAGCACAATTCGAAATGTTAGAAGCACTTTCTTATGGCAAGATAAAACAATTCCATGCGTACACAAAAGCATTGTCTGATATTATTCTAAAATATAATGATGGTGATGTAAAAAAGAAAGCACAGGAATATTTGATTGCTTACATACAACACGAAAACAAACTGAATGACACTTCAGCACAAGCAATCCAGAATAGCAACACACCACAAACGCTAGATACGCTAAGTGCTAAGTTTGTTACGGATACAACGGATTTGTTTGTTTTAGTTCAATTAAAAGATAAATATATTACCGTTTCCGATGTTGTCTCATCGATTCATAAATTCAATAAGAAAAAATTTGACTATTTAAAAATTAAAATAAACCCATTTTTCATAGAAAGCTATGCCATCTTGCAGATGAAAAAATTTGAAGGACTCGCAGAGGCATTACAGTATTACAACACGATTACCGAAAATGTGAGCGAAGCTGTAGGTGCTACAAACGTTCAAAAATCTTCATTTTACATCATTGCACCATCAAACTTCAAGCTGATTAAAACCATTGCTGACTTAGATATCTACAATACTTTTTTTAGAACTAATTATTTAAATAAATGAACAAGGTATTAAACTGGTTGAAAACACCAAAAAATTTATGGAAACTATTCGCCATTATGGTGGGTAGCGTAGTATTGTTTTTTACATTAGTTCGCATAGGATTGTTTGGTGCCTTGCCGAGTTTTGAAGAATTAGAAAATCCTTCAGCCAATCTATCTTCAGAAATCTACTCAGCAGACTCTGTGCTCATTGGAAAATATTATGTAGATAACAGAAGTAATATAAGCTATGAAGAATTGTCACCATTTTTAGTGCAAGCCTTAATTGCAAATGAAGATGAACGATTCTATGAGCATTCTGGCATCGACTTAAAACGTACCTTGGCAGCTGTATTCTTCGCTGGTCAGCATGGTGGAGGAAGCACGGTAACACAGCAACTAGCAAAAAATATGTTTCATAAGAGAGCACAAAATATAGTACAACGTGTGCTACAAAAAGCCAAAGAATACGTAATCGCTGTAATGTTAGAACGCAGATACACTAAAGAGGAAATTATTGCAATGTATTTTAATACTTTCGATTTTGTCAATAATGCCGTTGGTATCGAAAGCGCTTCTAGGATTTATTTTAATAAAAAACCTAAAGATTTAAAAGTGGAAGAAGCTGCCATGTTCGTAGGCATGTTACAAAATCCATCTTATTATAATCCACGAAGGAATGAAGTATTTGCTAAGCGCACGCAAGAACGCAGAGCAACGGTGCTCCGTAAAATGATGGAAAAAGGAAATATTACTACAGCACAATTTGATGCATTAAAGGACAAACCAATAGAATTAGACTTTCATCCTGAATCAGCAAATGACGGATTGGCGCCTTATTTCAGAATGGTGGTAGCTGAAGAATTAAAAAAATGGGCCAAAGAAAATAAAAACCTAAATCCTGATGGTAGAGAATATAATATTTATACTGATGGTTTAAAAATTTATACCACTATCAATACAAGGATGCAGCGCTATGCCGAAGAGGCAGCAGTACAACATTTGGCTCGCTATCAAGGTATCTTTAATTCTCAATTTGGTGGAAGCTGGAAGCCTTGGGACACGAAAGCTGGTAAAACTATATTAGAAACAGCTTGTAAATATTCATATAGATGGGCTGCACTTAAAGAACGAGGTTGGAGTAATGATGCGATTTTAGCAAACTTCAAAACAGATAAACATCGCATGAAAGTGTTTACCTACAAAGGCATGAAAGATACCACATTGACGCCTTATGATTCTGTAAAATATTACAAGTCATTTTTGCAAATAGGAATGATGGTTATGGAGCCTTATACTGGCTATGTTCGCGCATGGGTCGGCGGTCCAAATTTCCAATTTTTTAAAAATGATCATTGTAGGCCTAGTACCAAAAGACAAGTTGGTTCTACGTTTAAACCAATAGTGTATGGTTTAGCTGTAGATAATGGCTGGTCGCCGTGTATGGTTATTGCGCCAGGCATGGTGCGTATTGGCAATTGGGCACCACGAGGTGGTAGTGGCGGTCCACAAACACTACTACAAGCACTTAAAACATCAAACAATCAGATGGCTGCATATATCATCAAACAGTTTGGCGTAAATCCAGTAATTGATTTGTCAAGACGCATGGGAATTGCCTCTGATTTGCCACCATATTCACCATTAGCATTAGGAGCAGCAGATATTTCATTATTTGAAATGATGAACGTATATAGCACATTTCCAAGTGGCGGAATTAGTGTAAAACCGCAGTATTTACTACGTATTGAAGATAAAGATGGAAATGTAATCCAGAATTTTACAACAGAGATGAAAGAAGTTTTCAGCGACAATACAGCCTATAAAATGTGCCAGCTGATGAAAGGACCCGTTTCCAGAGGTGGCACAGGTGCGAGCTTGCCAGCTTATTTTTCTTATGCTAATGTAGATGTAGCAGGCAAAACAGGAACGACAAATAAAAATACCGATGCGTGGTTTATCGGCTTCACACCAGATTTATTGGCTGGTGTTTGGGTAGGCTGTGATGACCCTTTATTACATTTCTTATATACTAGTAGCGGTCAAGGTGGTCGTGCTGCTATGCCTGTATTCGGTATGTTTATGCAAAAAGCGTATGGAGATCCAAAATTAGCACTCAATAAATCAGCGAAGTTTTTCCGTCCTTCAGATTCAACATTGGTAAAAGATTTATGCGAAGAAAGTGGTCAAAGCATCATTAACGATGGTAGCACTGGAAATTGGGGTCAGGTTGATGAAGATGTTTCTGATTCGGAATACTAATTCCCACTTTTTGATTTTGGCTTGTCGTCATTTTTACTGCCTTTCTCTTCAATAACAAAACTCATGGGAAAATGAGGCTTTACTTGTTGCATAAACTTAAAAGCTTCTTGTTGTGAGCTAAACTCGCCTACACGTAATCTGAAATTTGGAGAAGCATACGTTACAAATGTTTGTATGCCAGGATAACGAGCCGAGAATTGTGCTTTAGCCTCAAAAACTTTATCACGAGCAATAGCCTGAAAAACTTGCACTCGTATAACCTTTGCATTTGGATCTACAGCTTTTCGCATATACATCTTCTGCAATACATCAACACGCGGATCTTTAAAAAACAAAATATTATTTTTTATGTCAATAGCTGTGCTGTCACTATCAGCAGCGAAACACGTCGATGCAACACAAACACATAATATGCTAAGCATGTTTTTCATATTGAATATTAAATATTCCAATTCAATTATATCTATCAACGATTATGCCATTTCTTTGCCATGGCATTGTTTGAATTTTTTTCCGCTTCCACATGGGCAAGGATCGTTTCTGCCAATTTTTACTTCCGCACGCGCAGGTTGTTGCTTTTCTTTGGTTTCAGCAGTTTCCGCACCAGCATATTCTTCCTCAGTCGTTCCATCGCCACGTGTTTCAGTTGTTCTTTCTGCACGTCGCAATTGTCTGTGCTGTTGTATTTGATTGGCATCTTGAACAGGTAAACTTCCTTTCATCAAGAATGTTGTAACGTCTTTATTAACAGCAGACAGCATTTGTTTAAATAGCTCATAGGCTTCGAACTTAAAGATTAAAAGCGGATCTTTTTGCTCGTGAACGGCCATCTGTACCGAGTGTTTTAACTCATCCATTTGACGCAAATGGTCTTTCCAATGATGATCGATAAATGAAAGAATAATATTTTGCTCAAATACTTTTATTAATTCGCGTCCTTTATTGTTATACGATTTTTCAAGATTGGCAATAATGTTTATGTTTCTATTACCGTCAGTAAATGGTATTACAATATTTTGGTATTGATTGCCTTTGGTTTCATACACATTCTTAATAATTGGATAAGCTTCATCGGCAATATTTTCAGATTTACGTGTGTATTTTTCAAACACTTCATGGTATAAATGTGCGGCTAAATCTTCTTCCGTTTTGTTTTTTAAATCTTCTGCTGTAATTGATGTGTCAACAGATAAAAAGCGAATACAATCTAATTTAAAAGCTTCTATGTCTTGTGATAATTTGGCATCATTACAAATTTCTGCACTTAAGTCATAAAACATATTGATTAAATCGAAAGTAATGCGCTCTCCGATAAGTGCATGTTGACGACGTTTGTAAATAACTTCGCGTTGTGCATTCATGACATCGTCGTACTCTAATAATCTTTTTCGAGTGCCAAAGTGATTTTCTTCTACTTTCTTTTGTGCGCGTTCAATTGATTTTGTTACTAAAGAATGTTGTATGACTTCACCTTCTTTATAGCCCATTTTATCCATCATTCCAGCAATTCTATCCGAGCCGAAAAGGCGCATTAAATTATCTTCTAATGACGAATAAAATTGTGAGGAACCAGTATCACCTTGACGGCCAGCACGGCCTCGCAACTGTCTGTCCACACGTCTAGAGTCATGGCGTTCAGAACCAATAATAGCTAAGCCACCAATGTCTTTAATACCTTGTCCAAGCTTAATATCTGTACCACGTCCAGCCATATTTGTTGCAATGGTAATTTGACCACTTAAACCAGCTTGTGCTACAATTTCTGCTTCTCGTTGATGTTGCTTAGCGTTTAATACATTGTGTGGAATTTTACGCATGCTCAACATTCGGCTTAATAATTCAGAAACCTCAACATTAGTAGTACCTACTAACACAGGTCTGCCTTCTTCACGAAGTTTATTTATTTCTTCGATAATGGCATTGTATTTTTCTCGTTTAGTCTTGAAAATTAAATCTTCTTTATCGTCGCGTTGTGTAGGTCTGTTTGTTGGCACTACAACAGTGTCTAATTTATAAATTTCCCAAAACTCTGCTGCTTCAGTTTCTGCTGTACCTGTCATGCCACAAAGCTTGTGATACATGCGGAAGAAGTTTTGTAAAGTAATCGTAGCAAATGTTTGTGTGGCTGCTTCAATCGTTACATTTTCTTTTGCTTCAATCGCCTGATGTAAGCCATCGCTATAACGGCGACCTTCCATAATACGGCCAGTTTGCTCATCGACAATTTTTACTTTTCCATCGATGATAACATACTCTACATCTTTGTCAAATAAGCAGTAGGCTTTTAATAATTGGTTGACAGTATGTAATCGCTCCGATTTGATGTTGAAATCCAATAGTACTTCATCTTTACGTTTTAATTTTTCCTCGTATGATACGGGCTCGTTTTCAATTTCTGCAATTAAAGCACCAACATCAGGCATTACGAAGAAATCTTTTTCTTCTCCAGATGACGTAATCAACTCAATACCTTTGTCAGTAAGATCGATTTGATTATTCTTTTCATCTATCACAAAATATAATTCTGCATCACATGTTGGCATTTCTTTTTGTTGGTCTTGCAAATAATGATTTTCTGTTTTCATCAAAATTTGCTTATTGCCTTGTTCACTTAAAAACTTAATCAATGCAGTGTTTTTGGGCAAACCACGATGCGCTCGTAATAAAGCTAAACCGCCTTCTCCATTTCTTACACCAACATTGCCTTCGCCAATTAACCGTTTAGCATCGTTTAAAAATTGCTGTACTGCTTTTTTCTGTGTGCTAACTAATCTTTCAATTCTTGGTTTTAATTCTTGGAACATTTGTTCTTCACCTTTCGGAACTGGCCCTGAAATAATTAATGGTGTTCTTGCATCATCAATTAATACGGAGTCCACCTCGTCGACCATTGCGAAATGTAGTTTGCGTTGTACTTGTTCTTCAGCAGAACGCACCATGTTATCTCTCAAATAATCAAAACCAAATTCATTGTTTGTGCCGTATGTAATGTCTGCCAAATATGCATTCTTTCTGCCATCAGTATGTGGTTCATGTTTGTCAATGCAATCTACTGTTAATCCTAAGAAATTAAACAACATGCCATTCCACTCAGAGTCGCGTCTTGCCAAATAATCATTGACCGTTACGATGTGTACACCACAGCCTGCAAGTGCATTCAAATAGGCAGGAAGCGTAGAAACTAATGTTTTACCTTCACCTGTCGCCATCTCTGCAATTTTTCCTTTGTGTAAAACAGCACCACCAATTAGCTGCACATCGTAATGCACCATATTCCAAGAAATTTCGCCACCAGCAGCCGACCATTTATTAGGATAAACAGCATCGTCACCTTCAATTTTTATATGAGGATTTTTTACAGCTAATTCTCTATCTAATGCTGTTGCTTTTACACGAATAGTTTCATTGGTGGAAAAACGTCGTGATGCTTCTTTCACAACAGCAAATGCCTCTGGCATTATATCTTGTAATATTTCTTCAATCGCTTCGTCGCGTTCTTTTTTGAGCTTGTCAACTTTTGAAAAGATAGCTTCTTTCTCATCAAGATCAAGGTTATCTTGTTCTGCTTTTTCTGTTAATGTATTTATTTCCTTATCGATTGCAGATAAATACTCTTGAATTCTGAATTTGAAATCTTGTGTTTTTTGTCTCAATTCATCACTCGATATATTCTGATATGCATAAAAATGTTCGTTGACTGCAGCGATGATAGGCTCTAATGACTTAATGTCACGATTGGATTTACTGCCGAAAATTTTGGAAAGACCTTTCTGTAAGAAATTTAACATGATAGTATATTGAAAATAGGTTGCAAAGTTAACATTTTACGCTCATTTATAACGATAATAAATGTGAAATGACAAATATTGTGCAAAAAAATCTGAAAGGACAAAATGGCATTCAGATAAAAGGAAGTATCTTCGCAAAAATTTCCCATGAATATATTATTATTAGGCTCAGGAGGCAGAGAACATGCGTTTGCTCATTCGATTGCAAAAAGTAATAAATGCAGCCAATTGTTTATTGCACCAGGCAATCCAGGAACATTACAGTTGGGTATCAATGTGCCTATTGCTACAACGGACTTTGCCGCTATTAAATCTTTTGCATTAGAAAATGAAATAAAAATGATAATCGTAGGACCCGAAGCACCTTTAGTGGAAGGTATTTATGATTTTGTCGTCAATGATGCTGAATTAAGACATATTCCGGTTATTGGTCCTTCAAAAATAGGGGCACAGCTCGAAGGTAGTAAAGCATTTTCTAAAGCATTTATGATGCGCCATCAGGTGCCTACTGCTGCTTACGCAGAATTTACAATGGCAACGCTAAATGAAGGACTAGCTTATTTATCACAACAAACACCTCCAATAGTTCTAAAAGCTGATGGATTGGCAGCTGGCAAAGGTGTACTAATTTGTTCTTCTATCGATGAAGCTAAAGATGAATTTAAGCAAATGCTCGATGGGAAATTTGGCGATGCAAGTGCGAAGGTGGTGATCGAAGAATTCATGGATGGTATTGAGTTTTCAGTGTTTGTACTAACAGATGGAAAGGATTATAAAATATTACCAACAGCAAAAGATTATAAGCGAATTGGAGAAGCAGATACAGGCTTAAATACTGGTGGCATGGGCGCCGTTTCGCCACCGCCATTTGTTACTGATGATATGATGAAAACTGTCGAAGATACTATCATTAAGCCGACTATCCAAGGTTTTCAAAAAGATGGAATTGTATATATTGGATTTGTGTATGTTGGATTAATGTACCTCAAAACTGGCGAAATAAAGGTAGTGGAATACAATTGTAGAATGGGCGACCCAGAAACTGAAGCTGTTTTTCCTAGGTGGAAAAATGATATAATTGAGGTGTTCCAGTCCACAGTCGAAGGCAGACTCTCCAACGTGGATATCGATATTGATGAACGCGCAGCTACTACTATCATTTTAGCCAGTGGTGGCTATCCAGAGGATTTTGAAAAAGGGAAAGCTATTACAGGTATTGATGAAATAAAGGATTCTATCGTTTTTCATTGTGGCACTAAATTAATAGAAGATGACAAAGGTCAAGGTATTTTAGTGAGCAATGGCGGTCGCGTATTGGCTGTTACTTCTTTGCATGTAGATTGGAAATCTGCATTAGCCATTTCTAATAAAAATGCTTCAATAATACAATATGAAGCTAAGTATTATCGAAAAGATATTGGCTTTGATTTATAATAAAATGAGGCTCTCTCAACATTAAAAAGAAGAACGCTAAGATTTAAATGTTCTGAATTTTCTCAGATATGTTACGAATAAAAAAGAGGCTGTCTCGAATCTTGAGACAGCCTCTTTTAATTTATTTTTTTTTGAAGTTAATCCAATATCAACATGGCATCGCCATAAGAAAAGAAATTATATTTCTTCTCCATAGCTTTTTGATAAGCTTCCATCGTTAAATCAAAGCCTGCAAATGCAGATACCATGATGATTAAACTTGATTTAGGAACGTGGAAATTTGTAATCATACTATTAGCAATACTAAAGTCATACGGCGGATGGATAAATAGATTTGTCCAACCTTCCATCGGTTTTAATAAACCTTCGGCAGAAACAGCAGTTTCTATAGAGCGCATCGATGTTGTACCAACAGCACATACATTTTTTTTGCGTTGTAATGCTTTGTTGACAATTTTAGTGCATTTTTCATCTATTCTAAAATATTCTGCATCCATTTTGTGCTTAGATAAATCTTCCACATCAATAGAACGAAAAGTACCTAAGCCTATGTGTAATGTTAATTCTGCAAAATCAACACCTTTAATTTCAAGACGTTTCATCAGCTCTTTACTGAAATGCAAACCTGCCGTAGGAGCAGCCACTGCACCTTCCTGACTAGCAAAAACAGTTTGATAGTTTTCTTTGTCAGAGTCTTCTGGATCTCTTTTAATATATTTTGGAAGTGGCGTATTGCCTAATTTGTCTAATACTGCTCTGAAATCAGCATCAGTACCATCAAATAAAAAACGAATCGTTCTGCCTCGAGATGTTGTATTGTCCACCACTTCAGCCACTAAATCATCATCACCAAAATATAATTTATTGCCCACACGAATTTTACGAGCTGGGTCAACTAAAACGTCCCATAATCGTAAATCATGGTTTAATTCTCTGAGTAAAAACACTTCGATTTTAGCTCCTGTTTTTTCTTTCGTGCCATACATACGCGCAGGAAAAACTTTGGTGTTGTTAATCACCATGACGTCGCCATCATCAAAATAATCTAAAACATTCTTAAATGTTTTATGCTCAATTTTTCCGCTTTTGCGGTGTACGACCATAAGCTTACATTCATCGCGTTGTTTAGAAGGATACAGTGCGATTTTTTCCTTAGGTAGTTCGAAGTCGAATTGTGAAAGTTTCATTATGTAGAAGTATTATTTTACGGAATAATAGAAAGCATATTTTTATGCACCACAAAGGTAAGTGTAAGAATGCCAAATTACAAACGACAAATATTTTTATTTGATTAAATTTTGTAGGTTTGTTGTATGCATAAAGTACTCAGAGTTTTAGGTGAAACTTTAAAGCTGACGTTTCAGCAATTATGGCTGAATAAGCTACGTACTTTTCTATCTCTATTTGGCATTACTGTCGGGATTTTTAGTATTATAGCAATATTGACAGCTGTTGATGCATTAAAAAATAATATCAATCAGTCGATAAATAGCTTAGGTGACAATATTTTGTTTGTCAATAAATGGGCTTGGACTTTTGATGGGCCATCTGATTATCCTTGGTGGAAATATTTCCAGCGACCGAATGTGAATTTTGATAATTATAAATTTGTGCAATCAAAATCAAAATTAGCAGAAGCAGTTACGTATGAACTTAATCCACGCGTTGCGCCAGAAGTAGCATACAAAAACAAGAAAACACATAAAAGTGTGATTTCTGCTGTTACGGATAATTACGGAAAAGTTTTTCAGTTAGATATTGCACAAGGTAGATTTTTATCATCAATGGAAATTAATAATGGCATTAATGTGTGTGTTATTGGTGGCGATATCGCAGATAAAATATTTAAAAATATTGCGAGTCCTGTTGGTCTTGAAATTAGAATGGACGGTAAGCCACTTACTGTCGTTGGTGTAATTGCAAAAAAAGGGCAAGATTTATTGGGCTTTAATTATGATAAAGCTGTCATCGTGCCACTCGATTATTATACACGCTATTTTACAGTAGATGATAATACGGTTGATAAAACATTGGAGATTAGAGCAAAACCTGATGTTTCGCTCGCAGCTTTAAAAAATGAACTAATAGGAATTATGCGTTCTGCACGCAAACTTAGACCTTCTCAACTAGATAATTTTTCTATCAATCAATTAGATGTCATAGCCAAAGGATTTGATAGTATGTTTGACTCACTAAGTATGGTCAAATGGGTAATTGGTCTGTTTTCGTTGATTGTTGGTGGTTTTGGAATTGCAAATATTATGTTTGTAAGTGTTTCTGAACGAAAGGCATTAATTGGCATCAAGAAAGCTTTAGGAGCCAAGCGCTCTGATATTTTATTGGAATTTTTATTAGAAGCCATTTTCTTGTGTATGATGGGCGCTATTGTTGGACTTGCACTGGTGTATGTGATGTGTATTTTTGCTACAGAAGGTAGTGGAATGGAGTTCAAATTAACATCAATAAATATCATGATTGCTTTTGGAATATCGTTTGTACTTGGTATTTTGGCCGGCATCATACCTGCATATTTAGCTGCTACCATGGATCCTGTGGAGGCTATTAGAAGTAAATAAAATCAAAGATTGCTATTGCGAAAGTTCGTCGAAAGAAATTGCTTGCACCTGATTTTTCTGGCAAATGATTAGACCAGCTTTATTGCTCAATGTAGCAATTTGTGTTAAAGAAAGATTACACAACAATGCTAGTGTTGCTACTGCAATTACCGTATCGCCAGCGCCACAAACATCAGCGTTTTGTATTGGTGTATCAATTGCTGTGGTTTGAAAATATTGGCCATCAAAAATAAAATTTCCATTCGCGCCAAGTGTCAGCAGTAATGTTTTAAACTTTATTTTTTCCAGTAAAACTTTTGCATTCCTCTCCAAATTGATAGACTCTTTTTTACTATCACACATAAAACAAAACTCTTCTAGGTTTGGCTTTAACAAATCCACTTCTTTGTATAAATTCCAATTGTCAAATTTCGGATCTACAGCAATTAATAAATGATGTTGCTTCGCTAATGCAATTATTGCAGGAATAGTATCTGCATTCAACACGCCTTTATTATAGTCTTGCAAAATAATTGCATGCGGTTTGTGCTGCATAATCGCTTGTTGTATGTTTCGTAAAATAAACTGATTACACAACGTGTCATTACTATTATTTGCATCTTCATCAATTCGACAAATAGGTTTGCCATCACGAAATAATCTTGTTTTTTTTGTCGTATTTTGTTTGTTGTTTTCATGCAAATAGGCATTGCTGATATCATTTTCTTTTAATAAAGATTGAATGGTTTGTGATGCTTCATCAATACCTGTAATGCCTATTAAATAAGGTGTTGCGCCAAGTTTTTTAATATTCAATGCAACATTGGCAGCGCCACCTAAATAAGATTTTTTTTGTAGTATATTAAAGATAGGTACATCTTTGTACTCCGGAGAATTTCGATAATGCTTAGTATGAATAAATTCATCTAACATGATGTCACCTACAACAAGTATTCGTTTGTGTTTAAAACCAGAAATATCAAAATCTAATGACATGATGTAAAAGTACAAAAAAAATGACCTTCAAAGTGTAAACTTGAAGGTCATATATAATGTGTAATTCAGTGAGCTTATGCTAATTTTGCTAATGCATTTTTTAACCTTGTAAAAGCTTCTATTAGATTTTCTTCTGAAGCTGCATATGAAAAACGAATGCACTCAGGTGCACCAAATCCGCTACCACTTACTGCTGCCACATGACCAACATTTAATAAATATAAACATAAATCGTCAGCATCTTTTATGGTTTCTCCTTCGAATACTTTTCCAAAATAAGCGCTCAAATCTGGGAAAACATAAAATGCGCCAGTCGGAATATTACATTTCACATTTGGAATTTCATTTAAGATACCTAAAACCAAATCTCTTCTTTTTTGGAATGCTTGGCGGAATGCTTCTGTTGGTGCTTGGTCGCCCAAAAGTGCTGTAATTGTTGCATGTTGTGCAACTGAGTTTGTGCCTGATGTAATTTGTCCTTGCAATTTGTCACAAGCTTTAGCAATGTAAGCAGGAGCTGCAATGTATCCAATTCTCCAACCTGTCATTGCATATCCTTTTGCTTGTCCGTTTACTACGATTGTTCTGTCTTTCATCGACGGAAATTCAGCAATGGAAACATGTTTGCCAGCATAGTTGATGTGTTCATAGATTTCGTCAGAAATTATGTGAACATGTGGGTGCTTTTCTAATACTTTAACAAAAGCCGCCAATTCATCACGTGTATATACTGCGCCTGTC
>JADKZZ010000124.1 GCA_020848475.1 Chitinophagales bacterium
ATTCAGAAGACTCAGCAACTTATGTGCGCATCATGGAGCGATTATTGCAGAAATTTGAAACGGCAAAATCAATGGTGCCAGCACCAATCTTTTACCAAAAAGACAATCAACATGAAATTGGCTTTATCTTCTATGGCACGACTACTGCTGCTGCCGAAGAAGCGATGGATATATTAAATACGCAAGGAATTAGCGTAGATGCTATTCGTATCAAAGCATTTCCATTTATAGACGATGTACTCAATTTTATTAATGCACACAACGAAGTGTTTGTCATTGAACAAAACAGAGATGCACAAATGCGCACACTATTGATAAATGAATTGGAAGTAGCTCCTTCGAAATTGAAAAAGATTTTAAACTTTGATGGCATGCCTATCACCGCTGATTTTATTGTTAAGCACACGATTGCACAATTGCCAAAATCATTATTAAACAACAAAGAAACACTAAGTGTATGACCTATATAAAATCACAGTTTGCGCATCCACATTTGCCTAAAAATAAATTAGGTTATACCAGAAAATATTATGAAGGTGCGCTCAGTACTTTATGTGCTGGCTGTGGCCATGATTCAATTGGCGCAGCAATCGTTGAAGCATGTTGGCAAATGAATATTGAGCCTCACAAAGTAGCTAAATTATCAGGCATTGGCTGTTCATCAAAAACACCTGCATATTATTTAAACAATTCACATGGTTTTAATTCTGTTCATGGTAGAATGCCGTCGATTGCCACAGGCGCCAACCTCGCAAACAAAGACTTAATTTATCTTGGTGTTTCTGGCGATGGCGATTCAGCATCTATCGGCATGGGACAATTTGTTCACGTCATTCGAAGAAATCTAAACATGACTTACATTGTTATGAATAATGGCTGTTATGGTTTAACAAAAGGGCAAGATTCTGCCACTGCTGATGTAGGTTCGAAAAGCAAATCAGGAAATACCAATATGTTTGAAGGAAGAGATTTGTGTAGTTTGGCAATCGAGCTAGGTGCCACATTTGTGGCGCAGAGTTTTAGCGGTGATAAAACACAATTAATTCCATTAATACAAGCAGCTATGTCTCATCAAGGATTTGCATTAATTAATGTAATGTCACCATGTGTAACTTTCAACAACAATGTTGGCTCTACAAAATCGTACGATTTTGTACGCGAACATGTCGAAGCTACAGGCACCATTGATTTTGTGCCGCCAAGAACAGAAATTACGGCCAGCTTACATGACGATGAAACAAAAGCCATTGAAATGCACGATGGTTCGTGGTTGAGCTTACACAAGGTAGCACAATCATGGGATCCTGATGATAAGATTGCGGCTATGAATGCGTTGAAATTGGCACATGCTAAACAAGAAATACTAACAGGTTTATTGTATATCCATACAGCAAGTAAAGATTTACATACATTATTAAACACTACAGACACACCATTAAATAAACTCGATGAAACTACATTGTGTCCTGGCGTCGCAGTGTTAGAAGAAATCAATGCTGAATTTAGATAGTTATCATCTAGCACAATTTACTTTAATAGCCTAGCCTTTTTCTATCGCTTGGTGTCCTCACCAAAACGAACATTATTTACTGCGTCTTTTAATAACAATCCAAAAAGCAATGATTTTATTTTTCGCAATATTTTCGCTACATTTGATAAAACACATTAGCTATGAGACACATATACATTTTTCTATTCGCAACGTTTTTATTTTTTTCATGTAAGCAAAATGACATCCAACCAACACCATTTGAATATGATGGTGCATTAGGAGACATCACAAAAATAATAAGTGAAACTCCACTTTCTATAAGTGATATTTTTGCAGAACTACCTTCAGACATCACCTCATTTCTAACATTAAAAAGCAATATTACTGCTTATGTCGTCGAATACAAATCACAAAATAAAGACGGCGATACCGTTATTGCGAGTGGCATTATTATTATACCAAACACAGAAAACATTGCTATTCCATTACTTAGCTATCAACACGGCACTATCTTGCCAAAAAATAGTGCGCCATCAATACATAAAGGCGAAGAATATAAATTGAATTTAGCATTATCCAGCAGTAAAGATGTGGTAACATGTATTCCTGATTATTTAGGTTTAGGCACTGGCGAAGGACAACATTTATACCTGAATCCACGAGAGGAAGCTAATTCGGTTCGTGATATATTACGAGCAGCACGTAAGCTGGTCAAGCAAAAGCAAAGTACCGCCTTGAATGGTCAGGTTTTTTTATATGGATATTCGCAAGGCGGACACGCAACAATGGCCGCACAACGTCAATTAGAATTAGAAAACAGTAATGAATTCAAGCTCACGGCAAGTGCACCAATGGCGGGTCCGTATGCGATGAGCCGCACATCGCAATTTAATGTCATGCTAGATTCTATATATTATCCTAATCCATTTTATTTGCCTTACTTAGCTGTGAGTTTATTCAAAACTTATCCATTATATGCATCTTACAGCCAGCTTTTTAAATCGCCATTTGATGCACGCATTCCTGTTGCCATTGATGGCTATCATTCCTATAGTTATGCCAATTCGCAATTTGATTATTATGTCAGCAATATTATACTTGACTCTGTGAAAGCAAACATTCGTACAAACCCAAACCATCCAATACGCTTGGCTTGCAAAGGTTATGACTTGGTAGATGACTGGACGCCAACAACGCCAATGCGATTATATCATTGTGAAGGCGATGACAATGTATATTATGATAATGCTGTGTATGCCGATTCCGTTTTTCGTGCGCGCGGTGCTGATGTTGAATTAGTAAATTTAGGAAGCGACAACCATACCGACTGTGCGCCTACTGCGATATTCGTTACGATGAGCTGGTTTAGTGGTTTATTTGAATATACTAAAATCAAATAGAACGCATTAATTGATAAAGCGTATCTTTGCTATATGTTTAGACTATTTCAACTTTCAATACTTTCTATCGTATTTATTCTTCATTTTTCATGTGCAAAAGTAGAAGATCCAACGAATGACAATCCTGATGTTGTTTCTGTACAAATTGACAGTACTTTAAGCTCTTTTTATCCAGCGGCAGGGCCAGGGTTTGAAAGTATTTTTTCATTTACTATTCCAAACACGACCAGTTTTGACATCGATTTATATTGGTATCCAACAACGCCACATGGCATTTATTTGCACTTCAATAATTTAAATGGAGATGTGTTGATAGATAATAATGGCTGTATTCTTGCATTCGATTCTGGCATTAAAATAGACTCCACACTTGCAGGCAATTGGAGTGACACAACTGATGGTGCGTTTGCTTACGATTATGTATCAAATCCGAGTGCTAACAAAGGAAATTTGGCTGGCAAAGGCGATAAGTACATAGTATTTAGAACATTTTCAAACATTGAACCGCAATTCAAATATTATGCTTGGATGCGAGTTCGTGTAAGCGAGAATGGGCGAAGTGTACAAGTTTTATCGATAGCGTATCAAAAAAATCCAAATATATGTTTAAGAACCGGCGAATTATAGTAAATTTATAAAAATTAAAGCTATGGCACTACCAAACGTATGCGACCCTCAAGTGGCGCAAAATCTTATCCATCGGATAGAACAAGTTACAGCGGAAACACAGCCACTTTGGGGCAAGATGAATGCTTCACAAATGTTGGCACATTGCAATGTAACGTACGAATATATCTTTGAGGAGCGCACTGACAAACCCAATTTTTTAGTAAAATGGCTACTAAAAACATTTGTAAAAAAGAAAGTAACAAGCGAGCTACCTTACGAGCACAATATGGCTACATCGCCTGCTTTTATTATACCTGACACAAAAAATTTCACACAAGAAAAAACACGCTTAATAAACTACATCAACAAAGTAGTGAGCAATGGAAATAAATACTTCGAAGGAAAATCTTCAAATTCGTTTGATGTATTAACGACAGAAGAATGGAACAACATGATGTATAAACATCTCGATCATCATTTAAGACAATTTGGTGTATAATTAAAAAAGATAGCGAAGCAAATGCTTCGCTATCTTAACTCTATATAGTTTTAGTTTTTTATTTGCTTGGTTTTTATAAACAAACCGATGCTGTTTTAGAAAAAATATATTCTGTTTCGCCACCCTCATCCCAATCTATAACTAGTTTTAATGAAGTTTCAGTAATAGTTACAGTCGCAGTCGTTGGTATAGCACCACCTTCTCCTAAGTTTAATACGATAGACTTTCCATCTTCTGCTATGGTATAAGTGCTATTGCCAAAATCCCATGTTTCTTCAAACGAACCATCCGTTTCGAATTCAAAATAATCAACAGCATTGAAACAAGTATAAATCTCGCCGTCTGGAAGGTTTTGGTAAGATTGGTAATACCATTTACCGCTAGTTAATAATTCTAATACTCTTTCTTTTTCAGTTTGAGCTGCTGTTTTTTTGCAAGATGTCATTACTGTCGCTGCGCCGATGAATAACAAGAAAAAGATAAGTGTTTTTTTCATTTTGTTTGTTTTTTAAGGTTTAAAAATGTGTTTAATAATATTGTAATACAAAGATGCAGCAATAGGTATTCAATCTAGTTGTCCAATTCACGAATGGTCAATTTGACTTTATGAACAGTAAGAAATATGATAAACTTCGTGAAATTGTAGTTGGGAAATTACTGATTGCTAACTGTTATGAGAGTTAGGCTAATGAAATAATTAAGCAATTTTTAGCGGGAAAATATTTCACAAAAAATATGATAGGCAATTTTTATAAACCACAATATTTGCTCGACTCTTCTATTGGATATTTATTTTCCAAATCAATGTCGTTAAAACTTTTGTGATTTCCCCAAGCAAATATTTTTTCGAAGAAAGGCAATAGTTTTTTATTTTCTATGCTGTTTAGGAAATAGATTTCATGTTCTTTTTCTTTTATGCCCATTTCAAATAAAATAGTATTGTGCGTAGTAATGCCTATTTCATGAAAATATTTCATCATTCTGAAATACTCACAAACATTGCCACTTTCGAGCCTTCCTGCAAAATAATATGGCATAAACCATCCAATGATGTAACAAGAAAAAGAAATTATTTTACCAATAATATAGAATTTAATTTCATACCATGTAGAAACTGGAATATTATACTGTTGCATAATTTTCAATACTTCGGCACGATGATTCCATTCGTC
>JADKZZ010000125.1 GCA_020848475.1 Chitinophagales bacterium
GAGAAAATCAGACAACAAAAAGCATTATTAGAGCAACAACGTATTGCAGAGTTGGTGAAGAAAGCAGAACAAGAACGACTGGCACGTGAGGCGGAAGAAGCACGTATTAAAGCGCAAACGGCTAGTGTGTTTACGAAAGGCAAAACAGGACAAGGCAATGGTAGCGGAAATGCGAGTGGTAATGGACCAGGCAATGGTCAAGGAAATACTAAACCAGGCGGAAACCAAGGTGCACAATGGGGAACACCTGGCGGCTCTCCTAATGGTACTGGAAACGGTCCTAATGGCAGTGGCCCTGGTAGTGGAAATGGTATGAGCTACGACCTAAAAGGTAGAACATGGCGCCAAAAACCTTTAGTTTTTGATAATTCTCAAAAAACAGGAAAAGTCGTGGTAGGTATTAAAGTTGACAAGAATGGTAATGTTGTTTATGCTAAATATCAACAAAAAGGAAGCACAACAACAGATGCGCAATTAATCAAATTAGCGGAAGATGCAGCATTGAAATCTAAATTTAGTGCTGATGTAGGCGCTGATGAAGAACAATTTGGTACAATTACCTTCAAATTTAGTGTTCAGTAATCGCTTTATTTATTTTATGTTTGCAAACATTTAGTAAGCATTAGTGAATGAATTATCAACAAACGATTGACTATCTTTTTAATAAGTTGCCTATGTTTTCGCGCATTGGCGATGCTGCAATAAAAAAAGATTTAAGTAACACGATTGCTTTATGCGATTTTTTACAACAACCACAAAACAAGATAAAAACAATTCATGTTGCAGGTACAAATGGCAAAGGTTCTGTATCGCACATGTTGGCTTCAATTTTTCAAGAAGCTGGCTATAAAACAGGATTGTACACGTCTCCTCATTTAAAAGATTTTAGAGAGCGAATTAAGGTTAATGGAAAACCATGCAAAGAGAAGTATGTGGTAAAATTTACAGATAAAATCAAGCCCATAATTGAAGAAATTCAGCCATCATTTTTTGAAATTACGGTAGCGATGGCATTTGATTATTTCGCAAAACAAAAAGTGGATATAGCTATCATCGAAACAGGTTTAGGTGGCCGATTAGACTCAACGAATATCATTACGCCAATTCTTTCTGTCATTACCAATATTAGCTTAGATCATCAACATTTATTAGGAGATACGTTGAATAAAATTGCCTACGAAAAAGCAGGAATTATAAAAAGCAATGTACCAGTAGTTATTGGCAGAAAAGATGCAGAAACAGATGCTGTTTTTATTCAGAAGGCTGCTGATGTTAATGCTACTTTGACTTTTGTTGATGATGTTGTAAGCAATGTGAAATATATAAATACGGCAAAATTTCTGATTGTAGATGCCACATTGCAAGCTAAACACGTTAATGTTTGTTGTGATTTAAATTCTACCTATCAAGTAGAAAATATAAAAACTGTTTTGACTACTTTGTCAGTAATAGAACAACATCAATTTTTTCAAATCAAAGAGAAAGCCATTCAATTAGGGTTTTCCAATGTTAAACAAAACACACAACTTCTTGGCAGGTGGCAAACATTGGATATAGAACCCAAAGTAATTGCAGATGTTGGTCATAACGAAGATGGAATTAAAAAAATTATAGCACAATTGGCACATGAAAACTATAATAAGTTACACATAGTTTTTGGTGCCGTAAAAGACAAAGACATTAATAATATATTGAATCTACTGCCTAAGAATGCATACTACTATTTTACAGAGCCGCAAATTCCACGCAAATTAGCCGTCGAAGAATTATATGAAAATGCAAAAACTTTCGATTTAGTTGGCAATATTTTCCACCATCCGAAAGACGCTTTAGGCGTCGCTAAATCTAATGCTGCCGACAATGATTTGATTCTAATTTGTGGAAGTTTTTTTGTTGTTGGTGAAATCTTGTAATTTTTTTTGACAAAAATCATCAAAAGTTTAAATAAAGTTAATCGACTTGTAAGTAACTAAAAACAGTTATATCTTGTTGAAAAATTCTATTCATGCGTTTCCAATTATTTTTCATCTCTATCTTACTCACGTTTTCATCATTTGCTACTGATAAAATTAGCACATTGGCGCCAAAAAATTATTTGGTAAGCTATAACTTAGTAAAATCACACACGACAAAAACGATTTCCGCTTTATGGAAAAAGCATAAAATTCCAAAAGTGATTTTACCAGTAAACAACGATGTAGATATTTATGAAATTATATATAAAGCAAAATGGTTAGACAGCACTTGGATTAATTGCTCAGGTATTTATTATGCACCAAAAAATATAAAAAAAGCATCACCAATTGTGATGTATGGACATGGAACTCAGCTGCAAAAGGTAAGAAAAATAAGTGATGGCGATGCACAACAAGGCATTTGCTTAGGTTTTGCTACTGATGGTTATGCTGCTTGCTATCCTGATTATTATGGCATTGGCAAAGGTGAAAAAGAACATATTTACCAACATGCATGGACAGAAGCAATGTCGTTTATCTATATGTTGTATGCTATTGATGAATTGAATAAATTAATTGACGTAAAAACAAATGGTCAATTGTTTTTAACAGGCTATTCTCAAGGTGGTCATGCTTCCTTTGCTGCTCACAAATACTTGGAAGAACTAAACGATCCTCGTTTTCAAGTAACGGCTTCATCGCCAATGAGTGGTGCTTATGATATGACTGGCGAACAAGAAAAATATATGTTCCAAGTGTATCCTCGACCATTTTATTTGCCTTATTTGTTAGTGTCTTATCAACGAGCTTATAACATAATAGACATTGACAATATTTATAGTATTTTCAAACCGCCTTTTGATACTTTATTACCTAAATTTTATGCAGACAATCAAGATAGAACATTAGAAGACTTAGATAAAATTATGCCTAAAATTCCGGCAGAAGTAGTGGTCGATTCTTTTGTTGAAGTATATAAATCAACACCAAATTTCTTCTTTAAAGAAAAATTAAAAGAAAATAATTTGACAAATTGGAAACCAAAAGCTCCAGTACAATTATGCTATTGCAAAGGCGACAGAGAAGTGAACTATAAAAACTCGGAAGTTGCTTATAATACGATGAAAGGCTTAGGTGTTGAACATATCAAATTAAATAATTTAAGTGATAAACTCGACCACAACACTTGTGCTCCCTTTGCTGTAATGGCTACGAAATATTTCTTTGATAGATTTAAGAATGATGGCGCAAATCCTGAATTAAAAGATGTTCCTAATTTCAAGAAAAAATTGGCTGACATTGTGAAAAAGAAAGAAGAGAAAAAATATATGAAAACAGGTAATGACGGCATTCGTTATTAATTGTTTTGTTCTTACTACTTACTCAAGGCTTGAAAATTGTGCATATTTTTTTCTTATTTTTACTAGATGAAAATTAAAATATGTGGCATGAAATATCCTGAAAACATTCAGGCTGTTGCCGATTTATTGCCTGATTATTTAGGTTTTATTTTCTATCCAAAATCTAAAAGATTTGTACTCGATGAACATAAAGACGCATTTAATTCATTTATGTATGAAGACAACTTGCGTGTACAAAAAGTAGCAGTATTTGTCAATGAATCATTAAAAAACATCATTCGAATTGCCACAGATTACAACATTCAAATAATACAATTACATGGTGATGAAAGCGCAGAATTTTGTGAAGAATTACAGCTCTTAGGTTTTCAAGTAATCAAAGCATTTGGTGTTGATGCTGATTTTTCATTTGCCACATTAGATGAATATGAAAGTGTATGCAATTTCTTTTTATTCGATACTAAAACCAGCGATTATGGTGGAACAGGACAGCATTTTAATTGGGATTTATTAAGCAATTACCATTTGCAAAAACCTTTTTTCCTATCTGGTGGTTTGACTATCAATGACCTTCCAAAGTTAAAATCATTAGCCAATCAATTACCAATTCATGCACTTGATTTTAATAGCAAATTAGAAATATCACCAGCAATGAAAGATATTGAACAATGTCAATTGCTGATAGATGCTATTCGTAATGCTACAAAGTAACATTGTATTAACGAACTAACTTTTCAATCATTCAATTTTATTACTACATTGTACTTTTATTTTTATGGAAAATTCGATGTCAAAAATACAATCAAATTCAATATTTCAAGTCGATGAACATGGCTACTATGGTCAGTTTGGTGGTGCATATATTCCTGAAATGTTACATCCAAATATTGAAGAATTACAACAAAATTATTTGGATATTATTTATGACGAAAGTTTTCAAACAGAATTTTTATCACTTTTAAAAGATTACGTAGGACGTCCAACACCATTGTATTTTGCCAATCGATTATCTACACATTTTAAGACGCAAATTTATCTTAAACGCGAAGATTTATGTCACACTGGTGCGCACAAAGTGAACAATACAATAGGTCAAATTTTATTGGCTAAACGATTAGGCAAAACAAGAATAATAGCTGAAACTGGTGCAGGCCAACATGGTGTTGCTACTGCTACTGTTTGTGCCTTAATGAATTTGCCATGCGTTGTGTATATGGGCGAAGTTGACATCGAAAGACAAGCACCCAATGTCAAGCGTATGCAAATGCTTGGTGCGGAAGTGCGTCCTGCAAAATCAGGCTCACGTACGCTGAAAGACGCTACGAATGAAGCCATGCGCGATTGGATTGCCAATCCAGTTGACACACATTATATTATTGGTAGCGTAGTAGGACCTCATCCATTTCCAGACATGGTTGCACGTTTTCAAAGTGTTATTTCTAAAGAAATAAAAATACAACTGAAAGAAAAAACAGGCAACGAAAATCCAAATTATGTTGTTGCTTGCGTAGGAGGCGGGAGCAATGCCGCTGGTGCTTTTTATCATTATTTAGCCGAACAAAATGTACAATTGATTGCAGTGGAAGCTGCTGGACACGGCGTGAACTCAGGCAAGAGCGCAGCAACATCACAGCTCGGTAGAGTAGGCGTGTTACATAGTAGCAAAACGCTTTTTATGCAAACAGAAGATGGTCAGGTTGTCGAGCCTCATTCAATTTCAGCAGGCTTAGATTACCCAGGAATTGGTCCATTACATGCACATCTTTTTGATACCAAACGTGCCACTTTTTTGAGCGCCACTGACGAAGAAGCCTTGCAAGCCGTACTTTTATTAGCGCGATTAGAAGGTATAATTCCTGCTTTAGAAAGTGCACATGCTATTGCTGCATTGGATAAATTAAAGGCAAAAGAAAATGAAATTGTTGTGCTTAATCTTTCTGGTCGTGGCGACAAAGATTTGGATACATACATCAGAGAACTAAAATTGTAGTGAAATAATTTTATAACTATATCATGAACAGAATAAATTATTTATTCCAACAAAAAAACAAAAATGTACTTAGTGTTTTCTGCACAGCTGGATTTCCTGAATTGCATAATATTGTTCCAATTTTAGAAGAGTTACAAAAGAATGGTGTGGATATGGTAGAAATAGGAATGCCATTTTCTGATCCAACAGCTGATGGTCCTGTGATTCAATATTCCAACACAATAGCTATTAATAATGGAATGATGCTAAAAGTATTGTTTGAACAACTAAAAGGTGTTCGAGCAAAAATACACATTCCTTTGGTGTTGATGGGCTACTTAAATCCAGCATTGCAATATGGTATAGATAATTTTTTAAAAGATGCTCACACTTGTGGAATTGATGGTGTCATTATTCCTGATTTGCCAATGTATGAATATGAAACTTTTTATAAAGAAAAATTTGAAAAATTCGATTTGCAAAATATATTCTTAGTTACTCCACAAACGACTGAAAACAGAATTAGAAAAATTGATAATCTCTCTAATTCTTTTATTTATATCGTTTCTTCCAATGCGATAACAGGTGGCAATAATGACATTCAACATGCACAAGAAGATTATTTCAAACGCATCCAACAAATGCAATTAAAAAATCCAACTGTAATTGGATTTGGTATCAAGGATAAACAAACATTTGATACGGCCTGTAATTATGCTAATGGTGCAATTATTGGTACTGCATTTATTAAGGCAATAGACCAGAGTAAAGATTTGCCAACATCAATACGTCATTTTATTCAAACAATCAAACAGTAATTTTTTTCAAAGACGAAGTATCTTTTTTATGAAAGTTGTTATCATCAAGTATAATGCTGGAAATACCAAAAGCGTAGAAAATGCTTTACTACGCTTGCAATTGCAGCCTATAATTACAGATGATGCTGATGAGATTATTAGAGCAGATAAAATAATATTTCCTGGTGTTGGTCATGCACAAACAACCATGCGATATTTGAAAGAACGGAATTTAGATGTGCTTATCAAAAGTTTAAAACAACCAGTACTAGGAATTTGCCTCGGCCAACAATTAATGTGCGCACACAGCGAAGAAGGTGATGTAGATGGCTTAGGAATTTTTCCTGTGAATGTAAAAAAGTTTATTTCTAATAACAATTGCGATAAAATACCTCAAATTGGTTGGAACAGTTTATATAATGTCCAATCTCCTTTGTTTGCTTCTATTCCTGAGAATAGTTTCGTGTATTTTGTACATAGTTATTATTGTGAATTAAGCGAATATACCATTGCAAAATGTGATTATATCTTACCATTTTCTGCAGCATTGCAAAAAGATAATTTTTATGCTGTACAATTTCACCCAGAAAAAAGCGCTGATATTGGACAGCAAATAATCAGTAATTTTATAAGCCTCTGAGGTTTATCGGTTTTCGTTTTTTTAAAATTAGCTCATTTTCTGTATATTTGAATATAAATTCAACTATGATAAAGTATTATTTCAGTGTGCTTTTCTTTGTTTTATGTATAAACATTTCAAAAGCATCAAAAAATAATGAAACGCAAATGCGTCGTACTTGTGGTACTGTAATGCCTTCAGAACAATGGAAACAAGAATTTCGCCAAAAAGTAAGCGATTTTAAAACACAACAAAACAATAGTCAAAACAGAATAAACGCTAATTACACTTTACCAATTATTGTTCATGTTGTGTATTGGAATGCCAATGAAAATATTTCAGCAGCTCAAATTAATGCACAGCTCGATGTATTGAATGCAGATTATGCTGGTACAGGTTTTAATGTTTCAAATTGTCCTAGTGCCTTTCAATCTCTTATTTCAAATACAAATATTTCCTTTTGTCCAGCTTCAAAACGTCCAAATGGCACGACCTTGCCTGAGGTAGGCATCGACCGAGTGAATGCAGTTTCAGCTGGATTTACCAATCCTGGCACCAGTGGTTGGTCAAGAAGTTATATTGATAATACCATCAAGCCTGCTACAACTTGGGATGCGACAAAATATTTAAATGTTTGGGTATTGCCATTAGATAATACACTCTTAGGTTATGCCACATTTCCAGGAGGACCAGCCAATAAAGATGGTGTAGTAATAGGCTATACTATTTATGGCATGGGGCCTAGCGTAAGTGCACCTTACGATAAAGGTAGGACGGCAACTCATGAAGTAGGCCACTGGCTCGGTGTTTATCATATTAGTGGCGACGAAGTGTGTGGCGATGATGAATGTGATGACACGCCACCACAAATGGGCGGCAATAGTGATGGTGAAAATGGTTTAAATTATGGCTGTCCCTCTTTTCCATTTCAAGTGAATGGCTGCGGTGCTGGCTCTAGCCCTAATGGTGAGTTGTTTATGAATTTTATGGATTATGTCAATGATGCCTGTATGTATCTTTTTACGCCAGACCAGAGAACTCGTATGCAAACAACCATGACAAACTTTTCTATGCGTAGCGCTTTAGCTTCATCTAATGTTTGTACTGTTGCACCAAATATTCCTGTGGCTAATTTTTCTGCGAACAGAACTGCTGTTTGTCCAAATAGTACAGTTAATTTTACAGATTTATCTTCAGGAATTCCTACATCATGGTCGTGGTCAATCACGCCCAACACGGGTTGGAATTATATAACAGGTTCATCTGCAAGTTCACAAAATCCAAAAGTGAATTTTAGTACTGCTGGAAATTATACTGTTGCTTTAACTGCTACTAATGGCTTAGGCGCAGATGTGGAAACAAAAAATAATTATATCAATGTTGCTACGCCTTCTGGTAGTAGCTTGCCTTTTGCAGAAGGTTTTCAAAGCAGCTCATTTCCACCTTCAGGCTGGTCGCTAACAAGTGCTTCTACTTTTAATTGGGAAAGAAACACGGCAGTTGGCGGCTTTGGTCTGTCGAATGCTTGTATGTATTTTAATAATTACGATAATGATGCCGACAATAAAAAAGATGATATCAATTCTCCAATTATAAATCTTAACGGCGCAATAAATCCACGCTTAAAATTTGATGTTGCCTATGCGCCGTATTTAGAAGATAATGGCACAAGCAGATATGATACATTAGAAGTTTTAATTACAGATTTTTGTGCTAATTCAACCACCAGCATTTACAAAAAAGGCGGCACGCAGTTAGCAACAGCTCCAGCTAAAAGTCTTGCTTTTGCACCTAATTCGGCTCAATGGCGTATTGACTCAGTAAATATTCCAGCTGCCTTTTTGAATAAACAAATAAAAATTACTTTTAGAAATTATGGCAAATATGCCAACAATATTTTTATAGATAATGTAAATATGTACAATGTAATTACAAGTACATGTACTGGCACACCTACTGCGAACTTCACAAGCTCTGCTTCATCGGTTTGTAGTGGCGCATCGCTTACATTCACAAATACTTCGACATCTTCGTCTGGTACGCTCGATTCTATTCGTTGGACAAACACAAGTGGCACACCAAACACATCAACAGCTGCTTCATACGTGCCAACATATAACACAGCTGGCTCATTTACTGTCACACTAAAGGCTTATAAATGTGGCAATGTAAACACAAAATCTCAGGTCATAACTGTAAACGCAAAACCAAATGTTACGGTAACTTCTCCTAGTATATGTAGTGGAGAAACAGCAACAGTTCAAGCCTCTGGTGCGAGCACATATAGCTGGTCGAATGGTCTTGGAACAGGCAATCCAAAAACTACACCTATACTAAGTAGTAATACTAATTATACGGTTACAGGAACTGATGCGAATAACTGTACTGGCACTGCTGTTGCAACAATTACAGTTAAACCAAAACCAACTACACCAATAATTACACAAGGCCACGATACATTATATAGCAGCATTAATCTTGCTGGCGCTAGCTATGATTGGTATAAAAATGGAGTTTTTCATGCCACGACGAGTACAAGATTCATAAAAATTACGCAAGCTGGAACATATACATTAATTATAAGAAATAATGGATGTAGTTCTATTAGCTCAACAGGATTTAATGCTACGCTAACGGCAATTATAAAAAATAAATTAGCAATACAACTGGCAATCATTCCCAATCCAAATAATGGAGCATTTGATATAAATATAGTTTCAACAGCATATAAAAATTATACACTCAGCATGTTTACTATTGCAGGTCAGGAAATATATACTGATGAATTTAATGTTCATATAGGGCAAAATAATAAACGAGTGTCTATTCCAAATTTAGAAAAAGGTATTTATCTTATTTCTATCATTGGTGAAGAAGGAACAAGCACACAAACTATTTTGGTGCAATAGATTTTAATTTGTTAAACTTAAAGACTGTACATTTTGTGCAGTCTTTTTTATTTTTACAAGATGCTAATTATTCCAGCAATAGATATTATCGAAGGTAAATGTGTACGCTTGTCAAAAGGTGATTATGACACGAAAAAAATATATAATGACAATCCTTTAGAAGTAGCAAAAGAGTTTGAAGCAAATGGTATTACACAGCTGCATTTAGTAGATTTAGATGGTGCTAAAAGTGGAAAGGTAGTCAATTGGAAAGTATTAGAATCCATTGCTTCTAAGACAAAATTACATATTGATTTTTCAGGTGGAATAAAAACCAAGGAAGCAGCGAATCAGGCATTTGAACTTGGTGCAGCACAAATTACAGTAGGCAGTTTGGCAGCTAAAAACTCAAAAGAATTTGTCGATTGGATTTGGGAATTTGGAGAAGAAAAATTGATACTCGGTGCCGATGTTATCAAAGATAAAATAGCCATACACGGCTGGCAAGAATCCAGCACTAAAGATATCTATGAATATTTAGATTTTTATTTTGAAGAAGGTATCGATTACGTATTGTGTACAGATGTTTCTAAAGACGGTATGTTACAAGGTCCAGCTATAGAATTATACAAAGATATAATTAAAGAGTACGAAGAAATTAAATTAATTGCAAGCGGTGGTGTTTCTTGTATGCGCGACTTAGAACAACTGAAAGAAATTGGTTGTTATGCAGCTATTGTAGGCAAGTCTTTGTATGAAAATAAAATCTCATTTTCTGATCTTCAATCATTTCTAAAATAATTGCATTGCTCACCAAACGCATCATACCATGCCTTGATATCAAAAACGGTGAAACCGTTAAAGGTGTGAATTTTGTGGATCTACGAAGTGCTGGCGATCCAGTCGAGTTAGCCAAACAATATGTTATACAAGGCGCAGATGAGCTTGTATTTTTAGACATTACAGCAACTGTCGAAGCGAGAAAAACCTTGGTGTCATTAGTTGAAAAAGTAGCTGCTGCTATAAATATTCCTTTTACGGTTGGCGGTGGTATTTCTACCATTCAAGATGTAGATGCGCTTTTAAATGCTGGTGCTGATAAGGTTTCTATTAATTCTTCAGCAGTGAGAAACCCAAATTTAATTAATGAGTTTTCTAAACAATTTGGCTCACAATGTATTGTTGTTGCAATTGACACAAAGATGGAAGACGATTGGAAAGTATATGTTAAAGGAGGAAGAGAAGCTACGCCAATATATACTAAAAATTGGGCACGCGAAATTCAAGAACGTGGTGGTGGCGAAATTTTATTAACTTCAATGAATAATGATGGCACTAAAAAAGGATTTGCATTAGACATTACGAAATGGTGTGCAGAGAATGTTGCTATTCCTATTATTGCTAGTGGTGGTGCAGGTAATAAACAACATTTTGCTGATGTTTTTTCGCTTGCACATGCAGATGCAGCGTTGGCAGCTAGTGTTTTTCATTTTGGCGAAATTCCTATTCCTGAATTAAAAAAATATTTGAAAGCAAACGAAATAAATATTCGTATTTAAAAAGACAATTTTATAACTATGCAAGCAGATTTTTCTAAAAATATAGATGGCTTATTGCCGGCAATTATTCAAGATGCAAAAACAGGAAAGGTGTTGATGCTTGGATATATAAACGAAGAAAGTTTACAAAAAACAATAGATAGCAATAAGGTTACTTTCTTCTCGCGTAGTAAACAAAGACTTTGGACAAAAGGAGAAGAAAGTGGTAATTTTTTAGAACTTGTTTCAATAAAACTAGATTGCGATAAAGACACCTTTTTGATACAAGCAAACCCTGTGGGAGCTGTGTGTCATACTGGTAGCGATACTTGCTGGAACGAAAAAAATGAACATAGTTTTTCATTTTTATACGAACTAGAAAATATTATTGCAGATAGAAAAATTAATCCAAAAGAAAACTCATATACCAATTTGCTTTTTAATAAAGGTATCAACAAAATTGCACAAAAAGTAGGTGAAGAAGCAGTAGAAGTTGTGATTGAAGCAAAAGACAATAATGACCATCTTTTTAAAAATGAAACCGCCGATTTACTTTTCCATCTATTAGTTCTACTTCGCGAAAAAGATATTTCATTGGCAGATGTTATCAATGTTTTACAAGAAAGACACAAGTAAACTTATTCTGTTAATTTTTTTTTAAACTACATTATTTTGGAACCAAAATATGTTTGGTATATGTTTTGTATGTATAATCAAAACAAAGAATAGAAATGAGTATTTGGCGAGTATTATTAAGCATTTTATTTCCACCTTTAGCTGTGTATGACAAAGGTTGTGGTAGCATTACTATTACATTTATATTGACTTTGATAGGCTGGGTGCCTGGCGTTATCGCGGCACTCGTCATTCTAAATAAAAATGAAACTTAATCTTTCATAGTTTTTTTATAGGGTTTTATGTTTTTGGTTAACCGTTCTGATTGCAGAACGGTTTTTGTTATGTAAATAAATCCTGTTTGCTCACTGCACTCTCCGTCGTTGATTTGTAAGCAAAGAACTACCCTCGCTGATAATAATAAATATATTTTTATGTCTTTAATCAGTGGAAGTCGAAACGGAAAGTGGTTTGTTGGTTGAAAACCAACAAAGACATGCAGAACGGTTTTTGTATGTGCAAAAAAAATCGCATACTGTTTGTATGCGATTTTTTTAGTGGAGCTGGCGAGATTTGAACTCGCGTCCGGACAAAACGTCTATAAGCTTTCTACATGCTTAGTACTAACTTGATTTTCGAATTACTGCAGGCGTTATTACAAACCGACAATAATCTTAGTCTCTAAATTTCGCAACATAGTCGAGACCATTATGCTACTATTCCGATGAGTTGATGCTCAGTCGAAAGGCATCGGAAAAGCCGTTTCGAGGAGCAAAGGCCAAGCTTAATAACCTGTACTAAGCAGCCAAAGCGAAAGTATTCTCGCCATATAAAAAGATTTCGTGCGTTAAATTTAACGAGCCAAATTGCACAAAGCTCGGCATGCTTACCTATCTACTATCCTGCCGTCAATTCCTGTCAACCCCAATGTATGTTGATGTTTAAAAATTTAGACAGTTTTTTTTAAGAACTTTATCTATTGTAACAATAGTATCTAAAGGATGGTTCCACAAAGATAAAATTGATTTCCAAATAAATAATTATTTCAAGATTAAAATCTCGTTGATGAATTATTGTTGTAAGCTTTTAAGCCTTCTTCTAAACATTTTATGGCTTTCTTTAAGTCAACACAGTTAAGGACATAAGCAATCCGAACTTCATTTTTTCCTCTACCTTCAGTAGCATAAAAACCGCTGGCAGGTGCCATCATTACCGTTTCTCCTCCATAACTAAAATCACTCAACATCCATTGGCAAAAATCGTCTGTATCTTTTACAGGCAATTGCACTATGCAATAAAAGGCGCCACCTGGCGTATGGCAATGCACACCATCAATTGCGTTTAATCCTTCTACTAATGTGTCTCTACGTTTTCTGTATTCATTATTTACTTTAGAAAAATAATTGTCTTCGACATCAAACATGGCTATTGCGCCTAATTGCTCTACTGTTGGCGGACTTAATCGTTGCTGTGCAAATTTCAAAACTGTTTGTAATACTTCATTGTTTTTTGTTGCCACCATACCTATTCTGGCGCCACAAGCACTAAATCTTTTGGAAATAGAATCTACAACTATTGCATGTTGTTCTAATTCAGGATAGCTCAATATTGAAGTATAATGTTTTGTTTCACCATAAATAAAATCGCGATATACTTCATCGCTTATTAAAAACAAATCATGTTTTAATACAATTTCTTTTAATCGATTTAATTCATCATCACTATACACATAACCTGTCGGATTATTAGGATTACAAACCAATATTGCTTTTGTTTTTTCATTGATTACTTTTTCAAATTCATCGATGGACGGCAATGCAAATGCTTGCTCAAAGCTCGTAGGAATTGGTCTTACATTGATATTTCCACTTTTTGAAAATCCAATATAATTGGCATATAAAGGTTCTGGAATGATGATTTCATCATCGGAATCTAAAATCGAAAACAAAGTAAACATTAATGCTTCCGAACCGCCAGTAGTTACTAACAAATCATCAGCTTGCAAATTTTTCAAGCCATATCTGTTTTGAAAAAAGCCTGCATATTTGTTGCGCACTTCTTCAAAGCCATTTGATGGTGAATATTCCAATACTTTTCTATCCAACTTTTTGATGGCATCCCAAAATTGGTGTGGTGTCTCAATATCAGGTTGACCAATATTGAGATGATAAATATGTGTGCCATTTTTCTTAGCTTGCTCAGCAAATGGAGCAAGTTTTCGTATTGGCGATGCTGGCATGGAATTGCCCTTTTGTGATATTTTTGGCATAATTATTCTACAAATGTAAAAACTCTGTGCTAAATGCACAGAGTTTTTATATAAAGATATGTTGAAGAAGTATTAATCAACACTTCCGCCAAGCATATTGCCTTCTGCTTTATTAACTCCTTGTTCTTGTGGAATGGCATTTCCTGAAATATATAAGGTAATATTTTCACCATCTTTTGTCGTTACAGTAATTGATTTTCTGAATGCACCTTCTCTAGCCATATTATATTGCGCTTTAATCGTACCTTTCTTTTGTGGCATTACCGGTTCTTTTGTCCATGTTGGTGTCGTGCAACCACATGATGCTTTTACATTTTCTAAAATTATCGGTTCGTTGCCAACATTGGTAAATTCGAAATCATAAGTAACAGGCTTGCCTTGTGCTAAATTTCCGAAGTCGTGTTCTAATTTTGTAAATTTAATTTTAGATGACACAGGTGGTTCAGCATATACAAAAACATTTAATAAAAGTACTACTGTGGTAAGGATAAACATATTTTTCATATCTATAATTTTGCTTAGCTAAGAAATAATTATAGCAAAGTGCTTTGCTTATTGCAAATCTCACAAAAAATATACCAAATACCTGCTTTGTGGATATATTTTAACTACACATTAACAACTTTACCAAAATGTGAATAATCTTAAGATTATTTCAGAGAATAAGTGTAATTTCGATATAACTTTGCACAATAATTCATAGTATGACATTAATATCTTCTAATGTATTGATTACTAAAGGCGTTAGTCAGCACGTATCTTTCGAAGAGTTTAAAGATGAGGTACTCAGTGATTATCGTTTAGCTTGCATAAGCCGTGAAACCAGCTTGACAGGCAGAAAAGAAGTATTGACAGGCAAGGCAAAGTTTGGAATTTTTGGCGATGGAAAAGAATTGCCACAAATTGCATTGGCCAAAGTTTTTGATAACGGTGATTTTCGTTCTGGATATTATCGCGACCAAACATTTGCATTAGCGGCTGGCATTGTTACTGTTGAACAATTATTTGGTCAATTATATGCCAATCCTTCCTTAGAAGAAGATCCTCATTCTGGTGGCCGACAAATGAACAATCATTTTGCTACGCGAAACTTGCATTCTGATGGCAAATGGAAAGATATTAAAAATCAAAAAAATTCAGCAGCAGATAATTCTCCTACGGCCTCACAAATGATTAGAGCACTTGGCTTGGCAATGGCTTCTAAAAAATATAGAGAACTGCAAACACAAATTGGTGAAAATGGATTTAGCAATGCAGGAAACGAAATCTGTTTTGCTACGATTGGCGATGCTTCCACTTCAGAAGGTCTTTTTTGGGAAGTTGTGAATGCCGGTGGTGTCTTGCAAGTGCCTTTAATAATTTCCGTTTGGGACGATGGTTATGGTATTTCTGTTCCTAAAAAATATCAAACTACGAAAGGCAGTATTTCGCAAGTGCTTAAAGGATTTCAACGCACTGGCGATAGCAATGGCTATGATATTTATGTAGTCAAAGGTTGGAATTATCCACAACTCGTTTCAACTTATAAAATGGCTGCCGATAAAACTAGAAAAACACATATTCCAGCGATTGTGCATGTCGAAGAATTAACGCAGCCACAAGGACATTCCACATCTGGATCACATGAACGCTATAAATCTGCGGAGCGACTCCAATGGGAAAAAGAACACGATTGCAATGTGCAGTTTCGTAAGTGGATTTTACAAAACAAAATCGCTTCTGAAGCAGAATTAAATGAAATAGAATCAGAGGCAAAAAAATACATAGCTGAGCAAAAAAAATTAGCTTGGAAAAAATTTCATGAGCCAATTTTAGACGAGCTAAAAGAGGCGACTAACATCATTAAGAAAATTGCGGAAACATCTGCATATAAAGAGCAATTAGATGAATTAGAAAAAGAAATTCGTTATAGCATAGATCCAATGCGTAAAGATGTTTTTAAAACAATCTCCGATGTTTTATCATTGGTAAGAGATGAACAGATAAATGCGGTAGACGAATTAAAGAAATGGCGAAATATTCATACGCAAATTAATGACGAACGTTATTCATCTTACCAACATACCAATTCTTTATACTCACCTTTAAGATTACCAATTATTCAAGCTCAATTTGAAGATAAACCATCTATTGTAAGTGGTTATCAAGTGTTGAATGCTTGTTTTGATGCTAACTTTAGCAGAGATGCAAAAATAATTGCCTTTGGTGAAGATGTCGGAAAAATTGGTGATGTCAACCAAGCATTTGCTGGCTTGCAAGCAAAATATGGTATAGAGCGTATTTATGATACAGGCATTCGAGAAGCGAGTATCATGGGCGAAGGCATTGGATTGGCGATGCGTGGTTTGAGGCCAATTGCAGAAATACAATATTTAGATTATTTACTGTATGGTTTACAACCATTGTCTGACGATTTAGCCTGTTTAAGTTATAGAACCAAAGGCGGACAAAAAGCACCTTTAATTGTTCGAACTCGTGGTCATCGTTTAGAAGGTATTTGGCATACAGGTTCGCCGATGCAAATGATTTTAGGTGCCTTACGTGGCATGCACGTGTGTGTGCCGAGAAATATGACACAAGCAGCCGGATTCTATAATTTACTTTTAAGAGGAGATGAGCCGGCATTAGTTATCGAGTGTCTAAATGGCTATCGACTGAAAGAGAAAATGCCACTAAATCCAGGTGAATTTACAGTGCCGCTCGGTGTTCCTGAAATTCTGAAACAAGGCACAGATATTACTTTAGTGACCTATGGTTCATGTGTGCGCATTGCGCAAGAAGCCAATATTAGCTTGCAAAAAGCAGGCATTTCTGTAGAAATTATAGATGTACAAACGCTATTGCCTTTTGATACTTATGGTGTTATTGGCACTTCGATTCGCAAGACAAATCGCGTAGTGTTTTTAGACGAAGATTATCCTGGTGGTGGTACAGCATTTATGTTGCAACAAGTGTTGGAAAAACAAGATATTTTCAGATACTTAGACAGTGAGCCAGTAACATTAACAGCAAAAGAACATAGAGGTGCTTTTGGTAGTGATGGTGATTATTTTTGCAAACCAAATGCAGAAGATGTCATTCATACTATCAATAAAATCATGTACGAAGTAAACCCAAAAAGATTTCCAATGATGTGGTAGCGATATTTATAAGAATGGAGAATTATACATGATATTTATAGTATCTTGCTCCGTTTAATTCTTGGATATCTGTTTCAATCTTTTCGAGTTTAAATCCTTTTTGTATCGTATTTACAGGTTTTTTTAATGCTTTTTTATGCAACTGAATATACGTTTGAAAGTTTATTGCCGTTCGTTGGTTTAACGCTTCAAAAAGATTCCAATTTTTTACTACTGATTTCCAATTGGTATGCAATGTAGCTTCAAAAACCTTGGCTTTTGAACCACTTCCGTAAGCAAAGAATCCAATTTTCTTTCCTGTTAATTCTTTGTTTTCTAAAAATGCTGTTTGCAAAGTAGAAAATAAAGCCATAAAAATGGACGCTGTATATAAATTACCAACTTCAGATGATGCTCGTTGTGATGGTTCAATTTTAATATTTATAAATTGTTTGTAATCGTCGCTTAGTAAAACAGCCTTTACTTCATCTTTTGTGCTACATGGAATGTTATTTTCCGAAGCAAATATTTCTGCAAAAATTCGTTTGCCATGAAATGCGTATGGCAAATGAAAAATAATATATTCCCAAGAAGAAATTACATTCGTATGTATTAATTTTTCTGATTTGAAATTATAGAAAGCTTCTTGAATACGTTGTTTATAACATTCGTTTGAGTACTGTCCATCAAAAATTGGTTCATCTGAAAAAATTTCTATTTGCTCTGGATAATTTTCAGGAGCATTTATTAGCTTGTCTTTGTCAATGTGTCTTCTTGGTTTGAAAAAATCATAAACACTGCTCATGCCTACACCAAAATAGTTTTCGATTTCTATTAAATTAGGAGTTGCAGATATTAGAAGTGCAATTGCACCTGCGCCTTGTGTGTATTCGCCACCGCTATTTAATTCATATTTTGCATAATCCGCAGCAAGCACTATCGCTTTTTTATTTGGATTTATTCGAACAAAATCTAACGCATTATGTAAGGCATCAATGCCGCCAATACAAGCAAATGTCATGTCTAAAACATCACAATTTTTAAAGCATCGTTCACCAAATTGTGTTGCTAATTGAGTTTCTACCATTTGCACTGCAAAAGTTGCTGTAGGTTTAGCCGCATCTAATGCACTTTCTGTACCTAAATAAATGCGCGCTATTTCCTTTGGATGAATTTCATAATCAGTAAACAAACGCAACAGCGCTTCCGCAGCAAGCGTAGCTGTATCTTCGTTTGTGTCAATAATGGCCATTTTTTGCAAGCCTAAACCTAACAAGAGTTTATTATTGTCGATGCCTCTGTGTTCGGCTAATTCGCTTATTTCTAAAAATAAATCAGGTATAAAAAAAGTTGCTGCTTCTATTCCGACTTTCATATGTATGTACTAAATTTTTACGAAAATAATTTCTTTTAATGGCATATTAAATCAAATATTTATAATAAATTGCCTAGCATCAGATTTATAATAGAACCTTAATTATTTATTGTTATAACACTTTCACCTAAGGTTCGTTATTTATAATATTATTTTCAATGAAAGATTATTATAAAATTTTAGGATTGCCTTATGACGCGTCTTTACACGACGTAAAGAAGGCTTACCGCAAATTGGCATTTATATATCATCCTGATTTAAACAAGAATAATATATTTGCTGAAGAACAATTTAAAGAAATTACGGAAGCATACAGCGTATTATCAGATAAAGATCGAGCTTATCAATATCGAATATTATTTGTTGAATATTTACAATCAATCAAAATAAATGTAGATAAAAATACGAAGCAAAAACACACATTTACTACGTATGACAGACCTCGAGCAGCAAACGGCAAAGCAAGCGACCGTTCTGTAAATTGGAATGTTTTTAATGTAGGTGCAATTGTTTTATTTTCCATTTTTATTTTTTTTATGCTTGTGAGTGCATTTAAAGAAATGAGAAAAAATGAAAATGAGCACGCACGTCTCACAGAATATATTTCAAAAGAAATAAAACCAAGTAAGAAGACTTACAAAATTACTAAAGACGAATATTATGCAATGCTGGCGCAAGAATTTGCGGCTTCAAATGATTCAACTTTATATAAAATTGAAAATGTAGATTCTATGATGCAGGTGATAGATTCATTAAATATTTTAAATTATTAATGTCTTACTGAAGCTTGTTTAAATACAAACGTATTGTATTTTCTAATCCAAGATAAAGCGCATCTGCAATTAACGCATGTCCAATGGATACTTCATCGAGTTGACAGAGATTGTCTTTCAAGTATCGTATATTTTCTAAATTCAAATCGTGGCCAGCATTAATGCCAAGTCCTAATTGCTGAGCAATGATACAAGTTTCTTTTATAGTTTTTATTGCCGCCTCTGGATTGGTGCTGTAGTTTTTTGCATATGGTCCTGTATAATATTCTATTCTGTCAGCACCAACATTTGCAGCGCCTTCTATCAGTTTTTCATCAGCATCAATAAACAAGGAAACGCGAATATTATTTCTTTTCAATTCATACACGACATCTTGTAAGAATCCTTTTTTTTCAATGGTATTCCAGCCATGATCTGAGGTGAGTTGATTAGGGTCATCAGGAACTAAAGTGCATTGATGTGGTTTTACTTTGATTACTTCTGCAATAAAATGCTCATTAGGAAATCCTTCTATGTTGAATTCTGTAGTACAAATTTCTTTGAGCAAGGGCAAATCAGAAAACTTACAATGTCGCTCATCTGGTCTTGGATGTACAGTAATACCTTGCGCTCCAAAACGCTCACAATCTTTTGCTACTTGAATTAAGTCAGGAAAATTGCTGCCACGTGAATTACGCAATAAGGCTACTTTATTTAGGTTTACCGAAAGACGTGTCATGAATTATACTAAATGTTCTTTTTCAAAAATGCTGATTATTTTGTCAATAGTTTGCTCAACGCTTAAAAACGAGCGACCGCCAGAAGCATTGCGATGTCCGCCACCTTCGAAGTGCTCGCGACAAATTTTTTCTACTGAATATTCACCTTTGCTTCTAAAAGAAAGTTTGATGATTTTTGGTTCTTGTTTTACTAAAATTGAAACTTTTACATTTTTAATGCTCAAAGGATAATTTACTAATCCTTCCGTATCGCCTGTTTGTAAATTAAATCGATAAGCATCTTTTTTATCGACGACGATAATGCCAATTCCAATGTCTTCTCTGATAATCGTATTTCTAAAAAGTGCATTGCCTAAGAAACGCAATTTTTCTTCGCGACCGTTTTGGTTGAGTTGCTCTTGCACATCTATGATATTTAAGCCACAATCCAATAAATGTGCAGTAATTTCTAATGCTTTTTTATTGGTCGCACCATTTGAGAAGCTGGCTGTGTCTGTAAGTATGCCTGTATAAATACAAGTTGCTACTTCTTTTGTTGGAATATAATTAGCATCAAATAAAGATAAAAAACGATATACCAATTCGCAAGTCGAGCAAGCTTTTACATCGTGTAAGCTCCAAGTGGCTTCGATTTTTGGATGCAAATGATGGTCGAGTAATACAATTTTTGCATTTTTGTTATTTTTAATATGTGAGTCAAGTGGCTCAATTCGACCTAAATCATTAAAATCTAAACAGAAAATAAGTTCGGCAGATTCGATAGCAATTTGGCTTAAACTCGGATTTTCCAAATAATTCCATACTTCATCACAACTAGGTAAATAACTAAAATAGGCTGGAAACTCAGTCGGTGAAATTACGCGAACTTGATGTCCAATATTTTGTAAATAATTATACAATGCCAATGAAGAACCCATAGCATCACCATCTGGTTTTTGGTGCGTGGTGATGATAATATTTCTCGATGTTTTTAAGAATTCCTGTAGAACAGCTATATTTTCCATTGCTACAAAGATACTACATCTGAATATGAAAATGAAGAATGTGCTAATTACATTAATTTATAGTAAATCTTTCAACTTATAACTAAATGATTATAAGTTATAATTAATTTTGCAAAAAAAAAATACAATGGCAACAAACAGAACTTTTACTATGATTAAGCCAGATGCTGTAGAAGCTAACAACATCGGTCCAATTTTAGCAATGATGACAGAAGCTGGTTTTAAAGTAGTCGCTTTAAAATACACAAAATTAACTCAGGAGCAAGCTGGTTTATTTTATGAAATTCACAAAGAACGTCCATTTTATGGCGAATTAGTGGAGTTTATGAGCAGAGGTCCAATTGTAGCAGCCATTTTAGAAAAAGACAATGCAGTGGAAGATTTCAGAAAACTAATTGGTGCTACTAATCCTGCACAAGCAGAAGATGGTACCATTCGCAAACGTTTTGCAAAATCTATTGGAGAAAATGCTGTTCACGGATCTGACTCTGATGAAAATGCGGCTATTGAAGGCGATTTCTTCTTCAGTAAATTAGAAAGATTTTAATCTGCTATTTTATTCAATACAATAATATAAAACGCTCTTAGGAGCGTTTTTTTTATTTACTTTAACATAATGTTGTTTATCAAAAATAAAAGCATAACTTTGCACCACATCGCGGGATGGAGCAGTTGGTAGCTCGTCGGGCTCATAACCCGAAGGCCACAGGTTCGAGTCCTGTTCCCGCTACTACTTGAAAAAATGGCTCTTTTTATGAGCCATTTTTTTATTTTTTTTGTAAATTAGTATATAAATTTTATGATTTTTATAAAATTTAGATCACCTTATGAACCATAAAGCTGGATATGTAAATATTTTAGGTAAGCCAAATGTCGGCAAATCTACCTTGATGAATGCACTCGTTGGCGAGCGCGTTTCTATTATTACTTCAAAAGCACAAACCACCAGACATCGTATTTTAGGCATTGTCAACGGCAATGACTTTCAAATTGTATTTTCTGATTTGCCTGGTATCATTAAACCTGCTTACAAGATGCAAGAATCGATGATGGATTTTGTGCGTACTTCTTTAGAAGATGCTGATGTATTTATCTACATGGCACAAATAGGCGATAAACCAGAAAAGCAACCAGACGAGTATGAGAAGATAAAACAAATGAAAATTCCGGTTATCATTTTATTGAATAAAATGGACATTGCCGAACACGAAGAAGTAGAACAAGAGCGCATACTGTGGCAATCAGATTTTCCGAATGCGAAAGTAATTCCGTTTTCTGCAAAATTTAATTGGAATTTAGAAACGCTAATGAATGAACTCGTTGCTAATTTACCAGAAAGTGAGCCTTATTTTGATAAAGAAGACTGGACAGATAGACCTGAACGTTTTTTTGTTACAGAAGTTATACGTGAAAAAATATTACTCAACTATAAACAAGAAATTCCATATAGCTGTGAAGTTGTGTGTTCCTATTTTATGGAAGATGGCGACATCATAAAAATTTCAGTAGAAATATATGTAGAGCGAGAAAGCCAAAAACCAATATTGATAGGCAAAGGTGGTGAAATGCTTAAAAAGGTAGGCACGCAAGCTCGATTGGATTTAGAGAAATTTTTCGGAAAAAAAATATTTTTGGAAACACATGTTCGCGTGTCAGAAAACTGGCGCAATAACGAAAGCATGCTTCGTAAATTTGGTTATCGCGACTATTAATTAGTAAGGTGTAACAAAGTAATAATATTTTATTCTACTTATAAATAAAGCATTTCTATCATTTATACATAACTTTGCAAGTTGATTCTTTTATCAACTATTTTACAAACAAATAAATTATCGCCGTGTCATATACTGTAGCTATCGTAGGTCGTCCCAATGTAGGAAAATCTACTTTTTTCAATCGATTATTAGAGCAACGCAAAGCCATTACAGATGACTTTAGTGGTGTAACCAGAGATAGGCAATATGGCATCAGCGAGTGGAATGGTAAGGTGTTTAATGTTATCGATACAGGTGGTTTTGTATTACACTCTGATGACGTTTTTGAAAAAGCCATACGCCAGCAAGTGCGTTTAGCCATACAAGAAGCCGATTTAATGATTTTAATGGTTGATGTTACAACAGGCATCACCGATTTAGATGAGTCATTAACACAAGAATTACGCAAGACGAAAAAGCCAGTTATACTTGCTGTAAATAAAGTAGATAATACAGAGCGTTCGTATGCTGCAAATGAATTTTATGCTTTAGGTTTTGAAAATTTATTTTCCGTTTCGTCGATGAGTGGCAGTGGCACCGGCGAAATATTAGATTTTATTACAGAACAAATTCCTGATGATATTGAAAATGCAATTGATATCTATGCAGATTTACCAAAAATTGCCATAGTTGGACAACCTAATGCTGGAAAATCTACATTGCTGAATGCATTAGTAGGTGAGGAGCGAAACATTGTTACAGAAATTGCTGGTACAACACGAGATTCTATTCATACACATTATAATTTATATGGAAAAGAATTCTTACTGATAGACACAGCTGGCATTCGCAAAAAAAGTAAAGTACATGAAGATTTGGAATTTTATTCTGTCATTCGTGCTGTAAAAGCAATCGAAGAATCTGATGTTTGTATTTTGATGCTTGATGCTACAGTTGGCATAGAATTACAAGACTTGAAAATATTTAGCATTATCGAGCAACGTAAAAAAGGTGTTGTTTTATTGGTTAATAAATGGGACGCAATAGAGAAAGACTCTAAAACTATGCTTGAATTTGAAAAACGCATCAAAGAGAAAATTGCACCATTTACAGATGTACCGATTGTATTTATTTCAGCTTTGGAAAAACAACGTATTTATCAAGCGATTGATAAAGTGATGGAAGTATATACAAACAAACAAATTAAAGTGCCTACACATAAACTCAATGATGTGATGTTGGCAGAAATTGAAAAGTATGGTCCGCCAGCCTATCGTGGCGAGTATATAAAGATAAAGTATGTGCAACAATTGCCGAGCACTACGCCTTCATTTGCATTCTTCTGCAATCATCCAGATTATATTAAAGAACCATATCGCAACTACTTAGAAAATAGAATGCGCGAAAATTTTAAATTAACTGGCGTTCCTATTAATATTTTCTTTAGAAAGAAATAGTAATTACTTGAATTTAGCACAAATTGACACTATTCGTTCTTTTGAACATCATCCATCATACCTAATTTTGTATGAGTTTGAAGATGATTTTTCTAAACTTTATGATTTACCAATTTCGTTGCTTTCTAAATATAGATATCTAGCAGGAAAGTTTTTATTTAAATACTTTGATAAATTTTTAATTAAATCCACACACACACACACACACACCAATATTGAGATTTTCAATAATGATGACACCTGATTATTATCGTTTATACATTAATAAAACCATTGTTATTCCATATATTATTGATTACTGGAAACGATATGATGAAATGTTTGAAATGAATTTTGCTCATTTTCCTGTGGTATACATTTCAGGATTAGAAGTTTATACATATTTAAAAACGAAGAATACGAAAGTAAATATCAAACATTTACCCTTATCTATTTCTGACAGACATTTGCCACTTTTTTATATAGAAAATGTTAAAGATATTGACATAATTAATGTTGGAAGAAAAAATAAAGTTATAGATGAATATATTCAGCATTTCCTAAAAAAACATACGAATATTAATTATGTACATCGTGAAATCGAAAATGGAGAGAATATTTATTATTCTAACTTGTATGGTAGGATTGGAAGTTTAGAAACTCGTGAAGATTTACTTCAAACTTTATCTCGTGCAAAGATAGCAATAACAACTTCACCTGGTTTGGATGGTGGAGAAATTCGGACAGGTGGTTTTAATCCAGTAACACCTCGTGTTTTTGAAGCTGCAATTGGAAAATGTTACATGATAGGTAAATATGAAAAAAATAATGAGTTCTACGAATTTAGTCTGGATAAATTGGTAAATATGGTTTCTTCGTATAATGATTTTGAATGCATGGTAAACACTAAATTAAATACGCCTTTTAATTTGCATAATGAATATGAAGCGTTTCTTATGAAAAATTTGAATAGCACCAGATTTGAACAGATTAAAAATGATATATCTACGCTATTTGCGTAGCTCTAATCGAGCACGCTGTACCATCTTGTCATCTTGAACTATAACTTCATAAAAGCCATCATTTTTCCATGCTTGCTTTCCTAAAAATGCTTTGAGTTTATTGCTCAAAAATGCTTTAGATTTTTCAGTATAAGCTGCAACGTCTTTGTTTACGCCATGTTCCATGCAATACTGTACAAACTGTGCATATAATTCC
>JADKZZ010000126.1 GCA_020848475.1 Chitinophagales bacterium
ATTATAAATATTGAATAAGATGAAAATTGCATTAATAGGTTATGGAAAAATGGGAAAAGCAATACATGAAATTGCTAAAGAAAAAAATGAAAAAGCAGGCAAATTAGTGTATGACATCTCTCTTATTATAGATATAGATAACAGAGCTACAATTACTAAAGAAGAATTACAACAAGTAGATGTAGCTATAGAATTCACATCACCACATACTGCCGTAGAAAACATACATTGGTGCTTCGATGCTGATGTGCCTGTTGTTGTAGGAAGCACTGGCTGGACTTCGAAATTAGCAGAAATTCAAGCTTATGCAAAAGAAAATAATAAGGCATTTTTATTTGCGCCAAACTTTAGTATTGGTGTCAATATTTTTTTTGAATTGAATAGATATTTGGCAAAAATCATGAATGAACATACTGAATATGATGTCATCATGGAAGAAATACATCACACTGAAAAGAAAGATGCACCCAGTGGCACAGCACTACATGCCGCTCTTGATATCTTAAAAAGATTAGAAAGAAAATCTGATTGGAAAAATGAAAATAGTGATGACAGTTCAACATTATCAATTATCTCAAAAAGAGAAGACCTTGTGCCTGGTACGCATCAAATTACTTATGAATCAGAAATCGACAAAATAGATATCATTCATACTGCACATAATCGCAAAGGATTTGCTGGAGGTGCATTGATGGCTGCTGCGTGGTTGCACAATAAAAAAGGAATATATTCAATGGAAGATGTTTTAGGATTTAACAAACATTAAGCATAAAATTGTAATAATCTAGCCATTTCAATAACGAATATCAAAAAATAAATCAATTATGCTCAGCTTAGTTTACGCGTATTTACTACATTATTTGTTACATCTACCTTGCTTTGGATTATATAAAAAAGCTGGGAAAAATCCAATGCATGTTTTTATTCCTTTGGTGCAAGATTTTACATTATTGGAAATAATAGGCAGAAAAAGAAATCATGCCTATTGGGGTTTGGTACCCTACATTAACTTGTTGTTTGGATTAACATGGACTACAGATATTTGTAATTCATTTGGCAAACGAAGTTTATGGCAACATGTTTTAGGTATTTTCTTTGGCTACATCTATTTTCCTATTATTGGATTTGATGCAAAAACAACATATGAAGGTCCAAGTCATATCAATGATAAATTGCCAATTACAGCAGCAAAAGATAATAAAGCAAAAAAAATAAACAGCACACCAAAAGTTAAGCGTTCATTTGCAAGAGAATGGGCAGATGCTATTATTTTCGCTGTTGTTGCTGCAACCATTATTCGAACATTCGTCATTGAAGCTTACAAAATTCCAACTACATCAATGGAAGGCTCACTACTTGCTGGCGATTTTTTATTTGTAAGTAAATTAAATTATGGTGCTCGTACACCCATTACGCCAATAGCTTTTCCATTTGCACATCATACGATGCCATTTAATTTAGGTCAAGCATATTCAAAAGCAATACAACTTCCCTACTATCGTTTGCCTGGTTTTGAAACTGTTAAGCGCGGTGATGTGGTTGTATTTAATTATCCTGGCGATGCGCTAGAATATCCGGAAAGACCAATCGACAAGAGAGAAAATTATGTAAAAAGATGTGTGGCTATTGCTGGTGACACCATGCAAATAAAAAATCGACAATTATACATCAACAATATTGCGCAAGCGCATTATAAAAAAATGCAATTAGCATATAACATCATCACCAATGGAAATAAAATTACAGCCTCAGATATCGAGGCTGCTGATGTGCGTTGGTACAATCAATTTATGGAATTACGAATGGACGAAAACGGTATTCCTGTTCGACCTGTAGATGAGCTTTTTTCATATTTTGAAAATTATCTTCAAATAAAAGATACCATTCCAGTTGTACTAAACGATGAACAAAAAAATATTTTACTGAAAAATAAAAATGTAAAATCAATAAATCCAATTTCTGAAACTGAATTTAATGCTGTAATCGGCGAAGGCTATTTAGAAGCATTATTTCCAAGAAACAGAAATATGTTTCAATGGAATTTAGATAATTTCGGACCACTTATTATTCCTAAAAAAGGTTGGACAGTTACGCTCAACAAAGCAAATATCATATTGTATGGCTTTACCATTCGTGCTTATGAAAAACAGAACATAGAACTAAATGAACATGGTGAAGCCATCATAGATGGGCAATTAGCAGCAACTTATACTTTCAAACAAGATTATTATTGGATGATGGGCGACAACAGACACAACTCCGCTGATTCAAGATATTGGGGTTTTGTTCCTGAAGATCATATTGTAGGTAAACCTTTATTTGTTTGGTTGTCTAAAGACAATTTCCATTCATTCTTAGAATCTATACATTGGAACAGAATGTTTAGAAGTGTATCACATCTATGTAAATAATGCCAATAATTCCGCCAAATATAAAACTGGTCAACAATACAAAATACATACTTTGTGCTGTTCGGAAAAAATACATACTATTAACACCAGAAGAAAAAGTGCGACAGTATATTTTACAAATGCTCGTGCATCATTTTCAATATCCTTTAAAATATATTTCTGTAGAAAAAACATTGATAGTAAATGATTTGAAAAAACGATATGACATAGTTGTATTTAATCAGCAATTGCAAGCGAAAATTCTCATAGAATGTAAAGCGGAATACATCGAAATAAAAGAAAAAACACTTCAGCAAATTGCAACATACAATACCAAATTACAGGTGCCTTACCTAATGGTTACAAATGGCAATTCGCATTATTATTTTGAAATAAATGCCAATGCATCGGTGCAAATAGACACATTGCCAGCATTTGACAACCTTTAATAATATTTATAACTTTATTGTCATGACAAATAGCAAAGGATACGCAGTAAAACATGCGAAAGACAATTTCTCGCTTTGGAATTTTGAACGCAGAGAAGTTGGCGACAACGACATACAAATCGATATTTTATATTGTGGTATATGCCATTCTGATATACATCAAGTGCGCAGTGAATGGTTTCCTGGTATTTATCCAATGGTACCTGGACACGAGATTGTTGGACGAATTACAAAAGTAGGACAACAAGTTACAGCTTTTAAAGTAGGCGAATATGCAGGAGTTGGCTGTATGGTCGATTCCTGTAGAACCTGTGATAATTGCAATCGTGGTTATGAACAGTTCTGTAAAACTGGTGCTGTCTATACTTACAATGCATTAGAAAGAGATGGAAAAACGCCTACTTATGGTGGTTATGCCAATAATATAATTGTTGACCAAAAATTTGCATTACATGTATCAGATAAATTGCCATTAGCAGGTGTTGCACCTTTGCTTTGTGCTGGTATTACTACGTATTCTCCGATTAAAAAATGGAAAATTAGTAAAGGGCACAAAGTGGCAGTTTTAGGTTTAGGTGGACTTGGACATATGGCTGTGAAATTTGCTGTGGCATTTGGTGCAGAAGTTACAGTGTTAAGCACATCTGCAAGCAAAGAAATAGATGCTAAAAATTTAGGTGCTCATAATTTTTGTAACACAAAGGATAAAGAGCAAGTGAAAAAATATAATGCCTATTTTGATTTTATTATCGATACGGTTTCAGCAGCACACGACTACGATATGTATTTGAAAATGCTAGCAACCAATGGTGTTCAAATTCTTGTCGGAATTCCTGAAACACCAATACAATTAAATGCATTTTCATTATTGTCAAACGGTAGAACATTAACTGCTTCATCAATTGGCGGCATCGCAGAAACGCAAGAAATGTTGGATTTTTGTGCTGCACATAATATCGTTTCTGATATTGAAATTATTAATGCTAATTATATCGATGAAGCTTACGAGCGCGTGATAAAAAGTGATGTAAAATATCGATTTGTGATTGATTGTAAAACGATATAAAAAAAGACAAAGTTTTTACAAACCTTGTCTTCCAAATTGTGCAGTTTCATAACTTTTTGAGGTTATTTATTTCTGCGTAACTTTTGTCGCTTGAATTTCTTTTCACGTCTAATTAAATAACTTTGACATTATTCATTAGCAAAAAGTTTCCCTTGTTTTGCCAAGTTTATTTCTTTTACTTCTCTCGTTACTCAGTTTTTCATTGAACTCATTGTAAATGTAAATTAGAACTTAATAATTGTCAAGTAAAGTAATAGAAAACTTATGCACCATAAAATCCATATACTTGTCCACAAAATTGCTCATTCATAAAGAACACTTTATACACAAAAATGAAAATAAAATAGAATAATAAACTACAAAAAACAGAAAAAATATGGCTTATAACTTAAAGCCTTTAGTGTAATTTTCCCATTTTTCGATTACTTTTTGATAGTTTTCAGGTAATGGAACTTCAAAGTACATTTCTTGGTTGGTGCGAGGATGCACGAATCCTAAACTTTGAGCATGTAAGGCATGATAAGGCATTAGTGCAAAACAATTTTCTATGAAAGTTTTATATTTTCCATAAATCGTGCCTGATAAAATCTGATCGCCACCATAACTATAATCACCAAATAAAGTGTGGCCAATGTATTTTAAATGCACACGAATTTGATGTGTTCTTCCTGTTTCTAATTTGCATTTTACTAAAGTAGTATAGCCATAACGTTTTATGACTTCATAATTTGTTGCAGCAAATTTGCCAATATGCTCCTCTTCTACTGCCATAAACGTTTTTCTATTGTTAGGATTCCTAACAATATTACAAACAATACGACCACTCGACTGCTCGATGTCGCCCCAAACCATAGCTATATAATGGCGTTTAATAGTTCTATCAAAAAACTGTTTTGAAAGATGTGTGAGTGCATGTTCTGTTTTTCCAATAATAATTAATCCAGAAGTATTTTTATCCAAACGATGAACTAAACCCGGCCGTGTATCACCAGTAATTTGAGGTAAGTCTTTACAGTGCCAAAGTAAAGCATGCACCAAAGTACCATGAAAATTACCATGACCAGGATGACAAACCATACCGGCTTTTTTATTGACCAATAAAACATCGTCATCTTCATATACGATATCTAATGGAATATTTTCTGGTTCAACCGTATAATCCCAAACTGGATTAGGCAATACCACTTGAATTACATCTAATGGTTTTATTTTATAGTTTGATTTTACAGGTTTTCCATTTACCAAAACACTACCAGCATTGGTAGCATTTTGAATTCTATTTCTAGAAATAGATGGAATAATGTCTGTTAGATATTTATCAATTCGGACGGGTTCTTTGCCTTTATCTATTACAAAACGATGATGTTCAAACAACTCATCTTCTTCTTGTTCTGTATTTGCTGATAATTCATTCACGGCACAAAAATACATTTTTTCGAGCAAAGCACACAAACAGAAAAAATAGTTATATCATCTCTGCCTGAAATACTGTAGCAAAATGATGAAGCAATATCGGTTTAATTTCTTTAATAGAGACAGCTTGATTTTTATGTTTTAATTCGGCTTGAATAGATGTAACGCCTTTGTCTGTAAAGCCACATGGATTGATAAAATTGAAATAGTTTAAATCTACATCAACATTTAATGCAAAACCATGCATAGTTATCCATCGCGATGTCTTTACACCGAATGCAGCTATTTTTTTTATTGAATTATCTGTTTTCGAATTTACCCAAACGCCAGTAGCATCTTCAATTCTATAGCCTTCAATACCATAATGCGCAATCGTTCTTATCATTACTTCTTCCAACATACGCATATACATTTTGATATCTGAAGTAAAAAAATCTAAATCTAAAATTGGATAGCCTGTAATTTGTCCTGGGCCATGAAAGGTAACATCACCACCGCGATTGATATGAAATATATCGATATTATTTTGTTTGAGTAATGCTTCAGGCAATAGTATATTTTGTTCTTTTGCTGATTTGCCTAAAGTAATTACAGCTTGATGTTCGCATAAAAAATGATGATGCGCATCTTTGTTAGCTATATTATTAATTTTATTTTCAATAAGTTCATCAAATTTTTCCGTTTGTAACACTAATGCATCAGCATATTGTATCACACCTTTATCATGAACTCTAATTTTCTGCATGGCTGTTTTAGTTTGACAATTATAATGGTGATGAATGTCTAAAAATTGAAAAATAGAATTAATACTATTGAATCAGCACATCTATATGTATTAGTTTTGTTCGTTTAATCTGTAAATATATTTAAAAACAGATTCAACTTCAGATTGTGTAAAAATAGGTTTAAAATAAGAAATATAGCCTATCAACTCGTTTAAAGTTAAAATTTTTACATATTGAAACTCACCTTTGGGCTTTGAATTTAATAGTACAATAAGATTTTTTATTGAAATTTTTACGCTTCCCCAATGATGTGAATTTAATTGTAATCCTAAATCATCTGATTCAGAATTTAATAATTTAAAAAGTGCAAAACTAGAACGTCTAATTTGGCAAACTGGTGAGCGAAGATCTAAATTATCAATAGATTTCTCGCTCCAATTTTTAGTTTCTATTAAAAAAACACCAGATGGTCCAATTAGTATGTGATCTAATTGTATTGACTTTATATACTCATCTTCTTGGTTATAATATATAGCAGGAGAAAACGTAAACGAAAAATCATTAATCAAGTAATATTCATCAGATAATTTATCTAAGGTTTTGACTACTTTATTTTCACAAATTGAGCCATAAATATAACTATTTAAATAATCTACAATTGCTTTCTTTCTTTCTAATTCCAATATAGCTTTTTGCGCACTTAGTACAACTGCTTGCTTTGTATTTAAAGTAATAAATTGAAAACGAGATTTTTTTTGGTTAAGTTTTTCAATACGTAAATTAATATCCATTTCAACTTGTCTATTAAAGTCAAATTCTTTGTCTCGAATTTTTCTTTTTAAAATCCATTTTTTAATAAGAAAACGAATCTTTTGGATAAAATTATTTGATAAAATAGTTTCAACATTAACTAATTCTTGTTTTAAACCTCCAATTTCTAAAGCAAATATATCTTTATATTGTTTTTCTAGTGTAATAATTTCAGATTCTAAATTTTGCAAATCATTAACAAGTAATTTCTTTTCACGCTCAATAAAATCTTCATGTTTAATAAGAATTTCTTGTTTAATTGCATGAAAAGATTTTTGAAAGTTAATTACTTCATTTAACGAATGAAAGTCATTAATCTGATTATCCTTTAATTTTAATTTTAAAGTTGTTAATGAACCAATTGTATTATAAATCCTGCTCATTTGCTGTCAAAACATGTTATTTCATGGAAGTCAAATAGCAATAAAAAAAAGAAATTAAGAAAACTAAAAAGGATTTTCCGCTAGTTTACTTTTCAATTTATTGATAACATTTATTTCAATGGCATCAACACCTTTCAATTCGGCTAAATAGAAAGAAACCCAATCCGTCAGGTGAATTAAATAGATGCTTCGAATTAAATCATAATCGCCTTTTGAATAGATTTCAACCACATCACTAGCATATTGACTTACTACTTCTTTTGTAAACTCCATGCGTTCTTGGTTGCGCTCAAAATCTTTGTTATTTCGTAAAAACACAACAGCGATTTGCTCATTTTTTTCGCGCCAGCCAACCAACTCGTTATGGTTCATTTCTGGGACAACATGATGCCAACAAAGCATTTTTGAATTTTCATTTATTTGTTGTCTGAAACGTATGCAAACGCCTTCAAATTTTGCATCAGAATAAATGACAGGTATCTTGCCGTTTAATTTTTGTGCTATATTTTTTGCTTGTGCTTTAATATCTGCTTCTTCACTTTCTAAAAGCGTAATCGCTTCTTGCAAATATTTTTTAAATCCATCTTCTAGCAAACCTAAATGATGCATTATATACAAAAGTTGCACAAATGACTGTCCAAAAGCAGATCTTGGCGGAGCACCACCATCTATTAATACATAATCTATGTCATTCGTTTCTGCATACTCTTGTACTAAACCACCAGACGTAATACATACGATTTGCGCATTCTTTTTGAATGCTTGCATTAATGCCGATAAAGTTTCTTCTGTATTTCCTGAGTATGACGAAATAATAACAAGTGTATTTTCATTTACATAAGCAGGAATCTGATATTCTTTATTCACTAAAATTGGCATAGCCACATCGTCGCGTAATACATTTGCTAAGATGGTGCCGCCAATTCCTGAACCACCAAGCCCAGAAATTAATATGTTTCTAATTGGAAATTTATTTTTACCAATTTTTGCGCTTTCGCCTATTTCTATAGCTCTTTTGAGTTGTGCCGGAAATCCTTGTATTAAATCGTCCATTTTCATAAATATCTTTTTATATATCACATTTGTTATTTTATATAATGTGATTGATTTTAAGTGTGTAAAAAAACAAAAAAATAGTGGTAACACAAAATCTAGTATCTTTAATTTTAAATTATGCCTACAAGTAATCAAATTGGCGACGCAGGTGAAAAACTAGCTTTAGAATTTCTCCAAAAGAAAGGATATACTATATTATTTACTAATTGGAGGAATAAGCGTGCAGAAATTGACATCATTGCACAATATCAACGTGTCGTCATATTTGTAGAAGTGAAGAAAAGAAACTCATCTTTGTTTGGTACGCCAGAAAGCTTTGTAGATAAGCATAAAATTAAGAAAATGCGAGAAGCAGCTGATGTTTATATTGAATTATACGATTGGAAAGGCGAATTGAGATTTGATATCATTGCTATCGAAAAAAACAATATGATAACTCACTTCGAAGATGCTTTTTATTAATACGCGATTTTTGCTATCTTTGCAGCATGACTAACGAACAATATAAACTACTTCTAGAACGAGTTGCCTCGTTCGGAAGATATCTTTGACGTCGCTAATAAAATAGAACAAATAAAAGACGACGAAGCAAAAACTTTAGCACCTGATTTTTGGAATGACCAGCTCAAAGCGCAAGCTTTGATGAAAGAAATTAAACAAAATAAACATTGGGTGACTTTATTTAAAAGTGTAGAAACAAAATTCAACGACTTAAATGTATTGCGTGAATTTCAAGAAATCGGTGAAGCCAGTGACGAAGAAATAGACTTGCAATATCAAGCAATTATTGATGAGTTAGATGAAAATGAATTCAAATCTACGCTTAAAAATGAAGAAGATAATTTAAGTGCAATTATAGAAATAAATGCTGGAGCTGGTGGCACGGAAGCTTGTGATTGGGCCTCTATGTTGATGCGTATGTACACGATGTGGGCCAATAAAAACGGCTATAAAATTACTGAACTAGATTACCAAGCTGGCGATGTGGCAGGAATAAAATCTGTAGCATTAGAAATTGCTGGCGATTTTGCATTCGGCATGTTAAAAGGGGAAAATGGCGTACACAGATTGGTTCGCATCTCGCCATTTAACGCACAAGGCAAACGCATGACTTCTTTTTGCTCAGTATTCGTTCATCCTGTCGTCGATGACTCTATTGAAATTGAAATCAATCCTGCTGACTTAGAGTGGGACGTGTTTAGAGCGCAAGGTGCAGGCGGACAGCACGTCAACAAAACGGAATCTGCTGTACGTGTCCGTCACTTGCCGAGTGGTATTGTTTGCGAATGTCAAACACAACGCTCACAAATACAAAATCGAGAAACAGCATTAAAAATGTTGAAATCTAAATTGTATGAAGCGGAATTGCAAAAACAATTAGAAGCACGCGATGCCATTGAAGCTCAAAAAATGAAAAATGAATGGGGCTCGCAAATTAGAAGTTATGTATTAGATGATCGTTGGGTAAAAGATTTACGTACTGAATATAAAGTCACCAATCCTGATAAAGTATTAGATGGCGATTTGAATGGATTTTTCAAAGCTTATCTTTTACATAAAGAACAAAAATAATGGACGAATTAGTGGTAAACATTGATTATTACATCGATGAAAATGGCAATTATGTATTTACAAAAGCATATCATCAAAAGCGAGGTTATTGTTGTGGAAATAACTGCAAACATTGCCCTTGGAAAGACGAAGAAGACAATAATTAATAGGCTTAGTAGCCTTTTGTAAAATAAGTTACCACACGATTTTCTAACCAATTATGTTCTGCTTTTATATCTTCACAAAAGCCGACATGACCGCCGCCAATTGTAATTTCTAAATGGAAAAAATTTGATTTTTTCGCAACTTGTGTTGGATAACATTCTTTGGTCAACAAAGGATCATTGTCTGCATTAATAAGCAATGTTGGCGTTTGTATATTTCTTATATAGGTAGATGCTTGCACTTTTTTATTATAATCATGAATGTCAGTAAAACCATGCATTGGCACTGTACATCGAGCCGTAAATTCCCATAAATTCTTTGCTTCCAATACATATTTGTAGTCGATTGCATCAGGATATTTTGTAATTTTTTTGAGCACTTTATCTTTTACTTGTTTAGTAAATCGACGTTCGTATATCAAATTCCAACCTTTACACAAATGCTCAAAAGATGTTTCGTAATGAATCGGAACAGACACTGTAAGCGCTGACACAATTTTTTTTGCTGTTTCCCATTTGTCTTCACCTAAATATTTCATCGTAAGATTGCCACCCATTGAAATGCCAATCATATAATGTTCATCGTAGTTTTTTGTTGTCAATATATGTTTGACTACATAATCTAAATCATCTGTTTTTCCGGAATGATATCCAAAAAACTGACGATTATCTTCTCCACTACAACCTCTGAAATTCCACACACATACGTCAAAACCATTGGCATTCAGTATTTTTGTTAAACCTCTAGCATACACACGATCAGAGCTGCCTTCAAAGCCATGAGAAATGATAATAATTTTATTGCTGTTCACTTTACTCCAATCCAAATCCAAAAAATCATCGTCCCAAGTTTCTATGCGTTCTCGCTGATAGTGTACGCCTTCCACTTTTCTATATACATTTGGAATAATAGTTTGCAGATGCTTTGTGTAAAGCCACTTTGGTGATTTTAATATGGGTGAATTATAGAGCATTTATGTTTAAGACTCAATTTTATTAAGAATCGTTGTAAATGTCAATAATTTTTTATTGGAAAGCAGTAAAATGCATGAAAAACCACTATATATAGTGAGTAATAACGCTAAAACACATCGAGTTTTAAATAAAATTAAAATTAAAAAATCTTATTTTTTAGTAATAAAAAAATCTAATAAGAATTCATTTACTAATTCAGGACAATCGTTTTGTGTCCAGTGCGAACAATTTGGAATATATTTCACTTCATACGCCGCGTCGATATATTTTTCTGTGTTGTAGGTTAATTCTTTGCCTAATGCTTTATCGCCTTCGCCCCAAATTAATAAGGTTGGTGATTGGATTTTCTTATCAAAGATTTTCAAATTAGGTTTCGTTTGCAACATTGCTCTGTAATAATTTATTGAGCCTGTTAATGCACCTTCATGTTTAAATGCTTTAACAAATTCATTCAAATCATCATCACTAAAATTGTGTTTATTATACATCCAACCACGCACAAATTGTTTGAAAAATAAAGGTAGTGTAAATTGGTAAATCATTTCTGGCAATAATGGAATTTGATGCATAAAAATATACCAGCTTTTTATTAACTGTGATGGATTTGATTTAAAACTATCTAACATTAATTTTGGATGCGGACAATTACAAACCACTAATTTTTCAGTCAATTCAGGAAACATCGTCGCGAATGTCCAAGCTACAGCTCCGCCCCAATCATGGCCTACAATAAATGCTTTTTTAAATCCTGATTGTTGTACTAATGCAGCAATGTCGCTGGCGACAGTATCTGTTTTATAATTTGCTACACCATGTGGTTTGTCGCTCAAATTAAAACCGCGTAAATCGGGTGCATACACAGTGAAATGTTTGGCTAATTCGGGAATTTGATAACGCCAAGTGTACCAAAATTCTGGCCATCCGTGCAATAAAACCACTAGTTTTTTTCCATTGCCTTGTTTCGCAACATGGAGCTTTATTCCGTTTACTTCTATATATTCATGTTTTACATTCAGATTGCTCATTTTCGTATTTTAGTCAATAAATGTAGTAGTATTCGTTAACTTTAACAAATAACAAAAGATATTTTATATGCAAAATGAAATTGTACAAGCTGGAAATTTATTAGACAAAAATGGCATATTAATACAAAAAGGATGGGCTCGTGATTTGATATTAACTTATAACAGAAGTGATATAAAAACGTCAAAGTACAGCATAAAAGAATGGGATTATTATTGCATCTTACAAGATAAATATGGCATTGCGATTACTGTTGCTGATTTAGCATACGTTGGCGTATTGGCTGTGAATTTATTTGATTTTACAAACAATACAGAAATAAGTGACCAAGTGTTAATACCTTTTCCTTTAGGAAAAATGCAACTTCCAGCGCAATCATCTGTTGGCAATATCATCATTAAAAATAAAAAGATAAATATCGCAATCAATATAAAAGATGGAAATAGGAACATTGAAATACAATATCCTGGATTTGCAAAAGGTAAAGGTTTGCAAGCAAGTATTAAGCTGCTAACAATAAATAAAGACAGCATGGTTATAGCAACGCCTTTTATAGAAAATAAAAGAGCATTTTACTACAACCAAAAAATTAATTGTTTAGCTGCAAGTGGTTCGTTTACCTATAATGGCAATCAATATCATCTTAATCCAAAAACGGCAACTGCAGTACTAGATTGGGGACGCGGTGTTTGGACGTATCAAAATAGATGGTATTGGGGTTCTGCTTCAACATATGTCAATGGGAAACCTTTTGGTTTTAATATTGGTTATGGATTTGGCGACACAAATGCGGCATCAGAAAATATGTTGTTATATGATGGTGTTGCACACAAATTAGATCAAGTAGTTTTTCATATGGATACTTCAAATTATTTGAAACCATGGAAGTTTAGTAGTAATGACAAGCGGTTTGAACTTGATTTTGAACCTGCAATAGACAGATATTCTAATACTAATCTCATATTGATAAAGTCTGTGCAACATCAAGTATTTGGCTATTTTTCTGGACGTGTTGTTTTAGATGATGGTACAATTCTTCAAGTACAACGCGTCTTAGGTTTTGCAGAAGATGTTTTTAATCGGTGGTAAAATTATTTCAATTTAATACGTAATGCATGTTTAAAAGCCCTGATTTTATTGATGCTGAGCATTGGTTTTAATGTGTATTTTTTAGGAATAAATCCATCTTTGACTTCATACGAACAAATAGTTTTTCCATATTTATCAATACAAGATAAAACAACAGATTGATTGCCATTAATGTCCACTTTTCCAAATGCATCATTAAAATTATTATTACCAATACCTTGCCCACCTTGATTCCATAGATTTAGGTGCAATTGATTCTTAATTATTGCAGCCAGCCTCGAATTTTTCTGTGCCAATCCGCCTGCCATCAGTTCGGGAAAGCCAGCATTTGCGCCATTATCAATTGCTGCTGTATGTGCATCACCACTTAAAACAATTACATTTTTGATTTGATTATCATGACAAAAATTAAGTAATCCGATTTGTGTTTCTGGAAAAGCAAACCACATGGTAGATAATCCTGCTGCAATAGATAAACCAGTCATTCCATTGGCTAGCTTCTTGTTTTGCGCAGGTTTTAACAGGGCAATATCAAACACGTCTTTATATGATTTATTAAAAGTAACGCCACTCACAATAAATTTCCATTGTGCCTGTGATTTTTTTAAAGACGACAGCAGCCAATTCCACTGTAAAGTATCTAATAATAAGTGCTGATTTGGCACCTTATAAGCATAATGCTTATTCTTTTTGACAAAAGAAGCTGTATTTGCATCGCGTGTTGAACGAGTATCTACAACAAAAAATTCTGCATTGCCACATACGAATGAATGGTATGCTTGATTAGGCAAATGATTGTAATACGGAAAAAAAGTATGATATCCTTCAATAACATTTTTACGTAATGAATCTGGATAAGCAATTTCAGAAATTTGAGTTGCATTATCAACTTGCTGAACATGTGTATATGTGTTTTTTGAAAAATCATCAAACACAGCGTCCTCATCGTCAAACATAAAATCAATTGGTGTTGAAGCAAGCATTTTCTTTAAATTTGGCATTTCATATCGCTTCTCATACAACTCTTTTTGATGCTCTATACTTTCGGCATAATAAAATTTTCGTTCGTTAAAATTATTCGCATATAACCAATCTCCAATTTGTAAAAAAAACAATGGCTGGTGCTTTTTCATTTCAAAAAAAATAGAATCATTATAATGTTGCTCGGTGCATGAGCCTAAAGTAAATGAAAATAAAGAAGTCTCTTTAGTTGAAGGAAAAGATTTAAAAGAAGATTTATAAGTACTGTCGTTTCCTGTAATATTTATTTGTATTTCATAATTAGTGTTTGATTTTAATCTGGAATTAATTTGGCAGGCATTTACATAATATACATCATCAGTTGATGTGCGATGCGTTTGAATTAATGTATCAGCAGCAGAAATACATTTGATAGTAGCATGAATGGGCTTGTCCGTCATAAACACTAATTTTGCTGAGCTATCGCTTACGGCACCAATAATAGGGCCAGCAATAATTTTTTGAGCATTGACATTATGATATAATAACATAAAAAACAAGCTTACTACAATAAAACAATGCTGCTGACAGGAAGAAATCGACTTTGTATATTTTGTGTTTATATGATAATTCATCTTTGATTATCTAATTTAAAATCATAAAAAAAATAGTAATGCAGATACAAACTACTCATTGCGATTACTTACTTTTGCATAAATCTACAAAAATTGTCGTTTCAAGATAAACTAATTTTTATTGTCGGAAATTCACGAAGTGGCACCACGATGATGTTGCGTATTTTTAATATGCATCCACAATTAATGGTGTTGAATGAATTGCATTTTTTTGAGCAGCTATGGTCGCCAGAAGACAAAGGAAAAATTATTTCTAAAGAAGAAGCCATTACACTTGCTGCAAAATTGCTATTGACACAGCGAATTGGTTATATGACACACGACCAAAACTTTTCACAATTTAATGAGGAAGCGACATTATTTATTAATGAAATCTGCAAACCAGATGTAACAGCAGAAGACGTTTTTCACTACTTTATGCAACGCGAAGTCGCCTTACATGGCAAAACTATCATTTGCGAAAAAACACCACAAAACGTTTTTTATCTTTCTGAAATTTTTGAGCTATATCCAAATGCTAAGGTTATTAATATGGTGCGCGATCCAAGAGCCATTTTATTATCGCAAAAAAATAAATGGAATCGCAGAAACTTAGGTGGCGATTATATGACACGAAAAGAAGCGCTACGCTTGCGTATCAATTATCATCCAATAACATTAAGTAAGTTGTGGAATGCGGCAATTCATGCAGCCAACCTATTCAAACAAGATAAACGTGTTTTATTTATTCGTTTTGAAGATTTATTAGAAGCGCCTGAAACTACTTTACGGTCTATTTGCAAACACATCGAAGTTGATTTTGACAGCAATATGTTGAATATTACACAAGAAAGTTCATCTATAGAAAAAGATAGCAAAGAGATTGGATTTAAAAAAGAACGTGCTTCTAATTGGAAAAAAGGCGGTTTAAATGAAAGTGAACGCTGGATTTGTCAAAAAATATGCAAAAGCAATTTATTGAAAAATAATTATGAAATAGAAAACATACAACCAAATATATTTTATATAGCATTTTATCTAATTAGTTTTCCCATAAAAATTATGTTAGCACTACTGATGAATCTAAATAGAATGAAAAATATCAGTGAAACACTAAAACGGCGTTTGCGATAAATATCATATTTATATAAGTAACAGAAAATCAAATAATTTATAAGGTAATTAAAAGTATTACTCTATAAAATTATACACATTCTTTCCACGATTTTGCCAAAAAATACATCTAAAATGTCTATAAAAAAGCTGATTTCCGCTAAATCTCTTGCTTGATTTCGTGTATATTTGCCGTTTATGGATTTTCCATAATTTTAGAAAAAAACAGAAACGATGAGACTGAGAAGTTTGGATATTAAAGGATTTAAAAGTTTTGCCGATAAAACACAAATTAATTTTGACGGAAATATCACTGGAATTGTTGGCCCAAATGGCTGTGGAAAATCAAATGTTGTTGATGCAATTCGTTGGGTTTTAGGTGAGCAGAAAACAAAAGCATTGCGTTTAGAAAAGATGGATAACATCATTTTTAATGGCACTAAAGATAAATCTGCGTCAAATATTGCTGAGGTTTCAATCACATTAGATAATACTAGAAATTTATTGCCAACAGAATTTTCGAGCGTTACTATAACTCGTACCGTTGAGCGCGATGGCGACAGCGATTATAAACTCAATGGTGTATCGTGCCGTCTAAAAGATATTCGCGATTTATTTATGGATACTGGTATCTCTACAGATACGTATGCTATCATTGAACTAAAAATGATAGATCAGATTTTAAATAACGTAGATAATGCAAGAAGAACGCTCATAGAACAAGCAGCAGGAATATCGAAATACAAAACTCGAAAAAAAGAAACATTAGCAAAACTACAAGCTACAGAAGGTGACTTGAATCGTGTAGAAGATTTATTATTTGAAATTGATAAAAACTTAAAATCATTAGAATCGCAAGCAAAAAAAGCGCGTCAATATAAAAATTTCAAAGAAGAATATAAGGTTGTTTCCATCGATTTGTCAAAATATGAATTACATGGCATCAATGAAAGTTTCTTATTGTCTAATAAAGAAATCGAAGAGCAAGAAGACAAACGTTTAGAGGCAAATACACAAATAGAAGTTTTAGAAGCCAACTTAGAAAAAGAAAAATTGGCAGTGTTGGATAAGGAAAAATCATTATCAGACCAACAAAAACAACTTAACTCGTTCTTGTCTCAGCTACAAGAAAAAGAAAGTCAGAAAAAAATTGACCAACAAAAATCAAGCTTTTTAAAAAATCAAATCGTTCAATTAAATCAACAAATCAATCAAGCGAAATCAATTATCGAAAGCTTGTCATCTGAAATTGCAAACTTGAAAAATTACAATGAAGAAGACGAGCACAAACTCGAAATTGTTCGTGTAGAATTTGACGATGCTAAACAAAAACTAGAAGAACAAAGAAATACAAATTTAGAGTTTAGAAATAATTTAGACGAAGCCAGAAATAAACACAATAGCTGTGCTAATAAAATAACGGAAACAGAAAAACTAATTGCCGTTAAAGAAACACAATACGAATCATTACAACGTAGTGCACAGCAATCCATTTTTGAAAATGAAGAACGTATTAAAACTTTAGAAGCACTGCATACAGACATCAGCAATACACAATCGAAAATTGAAAAACAAAAAGCATTGGTTGATGACTTACGTGATAAAGAAGAAGAAAACATCGAGAAAATAAAAACGCTCGAAGAAAAAAATGAGCAACTCAGACAAGAGTTAACCAATAAAAACAGAATTTTAGACGCCAAAAACAATGAATATAAATTAACTAAAAATATGATTGACAATTTGGAAGGATTTCCTGAGTCAATTAAATTTTTGAAAAAAAATGTGAATTGGTTAAAAGACACACCTTTGCTTTCTGATATTATTTATTCGGAAGAAAAATATAGAGTAGCCATCGAAAGTGTACTTCAACCCTATTTGAATAATTTTGTGGTGGACAGCGAAAATGAAGCCATCAACGCTATCGATATTTTATCGCAAAGCTCCGTAGGAAAAGCCAGTTTTTTAATTTTAGACTATTTCAAAAAAGCTGTCATTTCTGATAATCATAACAACATACAAACTGCTAAAAAAGCCATTGACATTATTCAAATTGACGAAAAATATCAACCCATTTTAGCGTATTTGCTACATGGCGTTTATATCGCAGATGAAGGTGCAGATGTCAACCATATATTTGATAATGTAGCACAAAAGAAAGATGTTTTTATCATTTCTAATTCTGGGCATTTATTAAAATCTGATAAACAAATTTCAGGTGGTGCCGTTGGTTTATTTGAAGGAAAACGCTTAGGTCGTTTAAAAAATTTAGAGATTTTAGAAAAAGAAATCAAAGAATTAGAAACAGAAGTATTACAATTCAAAAAAGTAACGCAAGACAATTACAACGAATTACAACATTTAAAAGTAAACTCATTTAGAAATGTCATCGAACGCGAATCGCATGAATTACAACAGATAGAAAAGGAACTTGTTGCCAAAAAATCAAAAATTGAAAGTGAAGAAAGTTCGATAGGAAAAATAAGCTCGCAAGCACAAGCACTTCAACAACAAATTGATGCTTTGCAATTGGAAATGGAACCATTAAAAACTACATTAGAAGAGCATATTAACACTGCAAATACTTACAAAAGCGAATTAGATAATTTAGAAATCAACTTTAGAAAAGCCAACGAATTATACAATCAGTTTTCACAAGCATTTAATCAAGCTAATATTTTATTTATACAACAAGAAAATAAATTAAAATCGAACCAACAAACGCTTACATATAAGCAACATCAACTAGAAGAAAACCAAAATAGGCTTGAAAATGCAGTGAAAGAAATCGAAAACTCACAACTTGAAATCGATATTCTTTCTGAATCCATCGATGCACTTGAAACGGCATTAATGGAATCGTACAAAGAAAAAGAATTGCAAATGCAATCGCTTTCTACGCAAGAAACCGATTATTACAAAGTAAAAGAAGGAATAACAAGTATAGAAGATGCTATTCGCGAAAAAAATAAAAACAGACAAGCAATTGAGCAAAATATAATGTCTAAAAAAGAATTGCTCAGTGAATTAAAGCTAAAATTAAATGTGCTAAAAGAACGACTTTCTATAGAATTTCATATTGAAGTTGAAGAATTTGCCAATAATTTAAGCTTGCCAGAAACGCCAAAAGATGATTTAATTGACAGATTAGAAAAAATCAAACGTCGTATCGAAAACTTTGGTGAGGTAAATCCAATGGCAGAAGAAGCATATAATGAAATGAAAGAACGTTTTGATTTCATTACCACACAAAAACAAGATTTATTGGATTCGAAAGAAAACCTAATGCAAACAATGCTCGAAATCGAGAATACCGCAAAAGGTCAGTTTTTAGAAACGTTTAATGCCGTTCGCGAAAACTTTATTTCTGTGTTTAGGAGTATGTTTACCGAAGACGATAATTGTGATTTAGTGTTAGTCAATCCTGATGATCCATTAGAATCAGAAATTGATATTATTGCCAAGCCAAAAGGCAAGCGACCACAAGGCATCAACCAGCTTTCTGGTGGCGAGAAAACATTGACGGCGCTTTCACTTTTATTTGCTTTGTACCTATACAAACCTGCTCCGTTTTGTATTTTAGATGAGGTAGATGCACCACTTGATGATGCCAATGTGCGCAAATTCAATGAAGCCATTCGCAAGTTCTCGCAAAACTCGCAGTTTATTTTGGTTACACATAACAAATCTACTATGGCAAGTGTAGATTCTATCTATGGTGTAACCATGGTAAAACAAGGAATTTCTCGTGTTGTTCCTGTAGATTTTGGTAGCTTAAACTAAAAATGACATTTTTCGATGTATAGAAAGGCAATAGCATATTATTGCCTTTTATTTTATGATAAAATGAATTTGCAGATAAAAAGCTCGATTTCTTTTGCCTTTTGCATTCTGTCATGTACCTTTGCACATGCATTCCAAAATACTAATTTTCGATTTCGGTTCACAATACACACAATTAATTGCTAGAAGAATACGTGAGCTAAACGTTTATTGCGAAATTCATCCTTACAACCACTTAGCCATTTTAGATAAAAAAGATTTTAAAGGCATTATCTTATCTGGTTCGCCATTTTCTGTTTTACAAGACGATGCCTTACAATTTCCAATAAAAGAAGTGCAAGCAACATATCAAGTGCCCGTTTTAGGCGTTTGTTATGGTGCTCAATATATTGCACATGTTTTTGGCGGAAAAGTAGAACGTTCTTCGAAACGAGAATATGGAAGAGCACACCTAGACTTTATTGCAGCCGATTCTGCTTTTTTCAATAATATTCAAACAAAATCTCAAGTTTGGATGAGTCACGGCGATTCTGTTTTAGCATTGCCAGCACAATTTGAGCTTTTAGCAAATACGGATTCCATTCCAGTCGCAGCTTTTAAGCACAGCGAAAAAGAAATATATGGTATTCAATTCCACCCTGAAGTGACGCATTCAACTGACGGAAAAACTTTATTGCAAAATTTTGTGGTCGATATTTGTGGCTGCCGCCAAGATTGGACGCCACTTTCATTTATTGAAGAAACAGTTGCGGAAATCAAACAAACCGTTGGTAGCGACCATGTCGTCCTTGGTTTGAGTGGTGGTGTTGATTCAAGTGTTGCTGCACTATTATTACACAAAGCAATTGGCAATCAGTTAGTTTGCATATTTGTAAATAATGGTTTATTGCGTTATAATGAATACCAATCTGTATTGGATTCTTATCAGCATTTAGGTTTAAATGTAGTAGGTGTTGATGCTTCAGCTCGTTTTTATGAGGAGCTCAAAGGCATTGCCGAGCCAGAAGCAAAGCGAAAAGTTATCGGAAAAGTATTTATTGATGTATTCCAAGAGGAAGCTGAAAAATTGAAAAATGTAAAATGGTTGGGACAAGGCACGATATATCCAGATGTGATTGAGTCTGTGTCTGTACACGGACCATCAGCAAAAATAAAATCACATCATAACGTAGGAGGTTTACCTGAAAAAATGCACTTAAAAATCATTGAACCACTAAACAGATTGTTTAAAGACGAGGTGCGTCGCGTAGGGAAAGCATTGGAATTACCTGAAAATATTTTACACAGACATCCTTTTCCTGGTCCAGGATTAGGTATTCGCATTTTAGGAGATGTAACAGCCGAAAAAGTGGAAATATTGCAAAAAGCTGATTACATTTTTATCGAAAGTTTGAAAAAAGATGGTTTATATAATGATGTTTGGCAAGCAGGTGTTATGTATTTGCCTGTGCAAAGCGTTGGCGTAATGGGCGACGAAAGAACTTACGAAAACGTAGTAGCTTTGCGTGCCGTGAGCAGTATCGATGGTATGACAGCCGACTGGTGCCATTTGCCTTATGAATTTTTGGCACGAGTTTCGAATGAAATAATCAATAACGTAAAAGGAATAAATAGAGTAGTATATGACATTAGTTCAAAGCCGCCTGCCACGATTGAATGGGAATAATTTATTGATTATCTTATTGATATTATCAGGTATTTCATCTTGTGCTTCAAGTAAAATTACTTCATCGAAGCAAGTAGAAACTGTTGTTATTCAGAAAAAAAACACTGAAACAGTAGCAATAAATACCAAAAAGAAGGAAGACTCGATTACCATAAATCCATCGAGTTTTGACTTAGATGATAATTTAAATAAAAACATAACAACAAACATAAAATCAACTACTTATACAAATCAGAATTTAACATCAGATATTAATAGAATATACAACATTGCTATTATATTGCCATTTAATCTCAATCAAATTTCTTTAGGTCAATATGCAGATGACACGACAAAACAGCTCAAACCTGATGCAAAAAATGCAGTTGAATTTTATTTAGGCTGTCAGCTTGCTAAAGAAAAATTTGACAATAGTGATTTGAAAGCCAATGTATATTTTTTAGATGACAACAATGACTCTACAACCTTAAGTCAGCTATTTAATCAAAAGCCGTTTCCCAATGTCGATTATTTGTTAGGACCATTGAATTTTAAAAATTTAAAGCAATTGGCAACCTATGCGAACAAAACGCAAACTACCTTGATATCACCTTTTGCCAATTCGATGTATATTGCAAACAATCCATATTATTTTAATGCAACACCTTCATTAATACAACAATACACATATGCATTGAATCAAATACATACGAAGTTTCCCAATCAAAGCATAGATGTGTTATATGATGCACTGGATTCAACAGCGGAAAGCATTAATATTCTAAAGAAATTAGTGAGCAATAATCAACATCAGTTAAAAGTAAAATATACTTCTGTGCAAGCCAGTAGCAATGCTGCAAAACTAATCGCAACTGCCGATACATTAAGTAATAAAACTATCTTAATATACTCATCAAAAGATACTTACATTAAATCTGTTGTAGCGAAGCTTAAACCATCAAAAAATAAATTAGACATATTTACATCAGCTAATGCAAGATTTATCAAAGCATTAAGCGACAATAAAAATCCGCATAGTGTATATACAGTGTATCCTTTTAATAATGACAATTCAAATTATGAAGCATTCGCTTCGAAGTTTGAGGAAAAATACAATAAAAAGCCATCAGAAATTGCAGCACAAGCATTTGATATTCTGACGCATTTATTAAATACCATTGATAAAAAGCAGACTTTACAGAACAATATTTACCAATATTCGACTGATTTTAATAATGTACATACCAAATTTCGTTTTGAACCTGTATTAGACAATGAAAAGAATGTAGATTTTTATGATAATTCTTTTTTATACCTATTCAAAAACGTAAACGGCTCTTTTGTGCTTGAAACTCCTAACTAATAACTTTTGATCGCTTTGATGTAGAAATATATTCTCTATTATTCTCTTCGTTATTTGTCGTTGTCCTCACTAAGCAACAAACTCAAAGCCAAAGTTTGGCATTAGAAAAACGCTAATGGCACCGTTTATTCGTTTAGCTAAATTTCAATCTTTTTGCCATACAAATTGTATATTTTGAAAGAAATACAAAATAATATTGAAGTTTATACACATAAACTCATCATTTACGATTGATTAATAACATTTGTTTATTATTCATTTCAATATTTTGCTCAAAAGCAGTATATTCGCACCCTTATTTAACAATAAACCATCATGGGTAAAGGAACAAGAACGGCGCTGGTAGCACTTACCGCATTAATCGTATTGATTTGCATTTATTGCTTGTCTTTCACATTTAAAGTAAACTCGATAGAAAAAGAAGCAATTGCTTTGGCTGAAAAAGCAATTCCAATGCAGGATTTAGATAAAAGATATCCTGGCAATCAATTGGCTCAATTTTTATACGAAGATTCAATTCATCAAAGTAGAATTAATCACAAGAACAGATACTTAGATTCTATTTCAAACGAAAAAGTGTATTTGTGGAATACATACAAAGCTTGTAAAGAACAACAACTCAACTTAGGTTTGGACTTACAAGGTGGTATGAGTGTTGTATTGCAAGTATCTTTGAAAGAGTTACTCTCTACTCTAGCTGACAACAGTCGTGACCCAAAATTCAATAAAGCATTAGATGTTGCAGAACAACGCATGTCATCTGCTAACAATGATTATGTTTCTTTATTTTTAGAAGCATATAAAGAACAAAATCCGACGACAACATTAGCTCAATTATTTTCGACAAGAAACAATAAAGAAGATATTAATGCTGAAAGTTCGAATAGCGATGTGGAGAAATTTATTCGTGCAAAAGCAAAAGAAGCATTCGATGTTACTTTAAACAGATTAACAACACGTATCGACCAATTTGGTACTAAGCAACCCACAATTACGTCTGAGCCAGCTCGTGAACGTATTTCTGTAGAAATTGCTGGTGTTGATAATCCTGCTCGTGTGCGTAAACTTTTACAAGCTACTGCCAACTTAGAATTCTGGGAAACTTATAAAGCTACTGAAATTGGTAAATCATTAAATGATGCGAATACAGTACTAAAAAATTACTTAGATACACAAAAAGATTTAGGCAAAGATTCGGCTGTTATGTCGAAAGCACAATCTTTGTTAACAGCATCTACTGATTCATCTGCTGAGGCTGTAAATCCTTTAAGTGGCAAAAAAGACACTAGCAAATTAGCTAAAAAAGATACTTCACAAGCAAAACGATTCGAAGAATTTAAAAATGAAAATCCATTGTTTGCTGTATTACAGCCAGCAGTTGACGAAAACAATCAGTTCCAAGCTTCTCCTATTATTGGTTATGTAAGCACATTAGACACAGCGAAACTAACTGAATATTTAACCAATCCAGACGTTAGAAGCGTATTTCCTAAAGACTTAGACTTTAGTATTTCAGCAAAATCATTTGGCGACAAGCAAAAATTCTTTACGGTTTATGCTATAAAAAGAAATACAAATGACGGAAATGCACCTTTAGATGGTAGTGTAGTTACGCAAGCACGTCAAGATTATGACCAAAACGGTCAGGTTGTCGTTAGCATGCAAATGAATACGATTGGCGCAAGAAAATGGAGAGATTTAACACGCAAAAATGTAGGCAATAGCATTGCAATCGTTTTAGACAATCAAGTATATTCTGCACCAAATGTAAATGGCGAAATTGATGGTGGAAGCTCGCAAATTAGTGGCGGTTTTGACATACAGGAAGCGACAGACTTAGCCAACGTATTGAAAACTGGTAAACTTCCTGCCTCTGCTCGTATTATTGAAGAAGAAATCGTAGGTGCTTCACTTGGTAGCAGTGCTATTAGCGCTGGTTTATATTCATTATTAGCATCGCTATTAATGATTATTGTATTCATGGTGTTCTTTTATTCATCAGCAGGTGTTTTATCAATTTTTGTACTCTTATTAAACGTGTTTTTAATTGTAGGTTTAATGGCTGGAATTGGTTCCACCTTGACCTTACCTGGTATAGCTGGTATCGTGCTCACACTCGGTATGGCGGTTGATGCAAACGTAATTATTTATGAACGTGTGAAAGAAGAGTTACGCGCTGGAAAAGGATATGCTTATGCTGCGCAAGAAGGCTTCAAACATTCATTGCCAGCCATCTTAGACGGTAATATCACCACATTGCTAACAGGTATTATCTTAGCTTGGATTGGTATTGGTCCAGTAAAAGGATTTGCAGTTACTTTAATCATTGGTATCTTGACAACATTATTTACAGCAGTTCTTTTAAGCAAAATGATTGTTGATGCGAGACTAGAAAAAGGTAAACATTTTGAATACTTCACGCCTATCACAAAGAATTTCTTACAAAATATCAACTTCGATTTTATTGGTAAAAGAAAAATCACTTATACCATTTCAACTATTTTCATCATCATCGGTATTGTATCATTCGTTACACGTGGTTTTGATTTAGGAATCGACTTTGATGGTGGTCGTGAATATAAAGTGCGCTTCGAAAATCCTGTAAATACAGACGAAGTACGCGATGTATTAGATAAAACATTAGGTTCTGGTAATGTGGTAAAACAATTTGGTGCAAAAAACCAAGTAAAAATTACGACAAAATACATGATCAATAATTCTTCAAAAGATGCCGATTTAAAAGTAGAAGATGCAGTATATAAATCATTAATAAAATACTTGCCAAATACTTCTTTCGAGAATTTCAAACGTGTCAACTTAATGAGTTCAACAAAAGTAGATCCATCGATGACAGGCGATTTCAAACGTAGCTCCATGTGGGCAGCCATCGCTTCAATTATTGTAATTGGTATCTATATCTTAATTCGCTTCAGCAAAAAAGGATATGTATTTGGTTCAATTGCAGCTACAGCGCACGATGCGTTTGCTATGCTTGCAGTATTCTCCATTTTCCATGGCATTATGCCTTTTGCATTAGAAGTCGATCAAATATTTATCGCAGCATTATTAACAATAATCGGTTACTCTATCAATGATACGGTAATCATCTTCGACCGTTTAAGAGAATACTTAAAAGAAAGACCAAATGCAGATATGAAAGACACTATGAATGCTGCGATAAACTCAACTTTATCAAGAACATTCAACACGGCATTTACTGTATTTATCGTTGTGTTTATCTTGTTTATATTTGGTGGCCCTGTTTTACGTGCATTCTCATTTGCAATGTTAATCGGTGTGGTTGTAGGTTGTTATTCGTCTGTATTTATTGCTTCTCCAATCATGTACGACTTAGACAAAAACAACAATACACCAGCTAAAACAACAAAGAAATAGTGTATAAAGCTGAAAATTTTTCTAAATATAAGTCCTGATTTTATCAGGACTTTTTAATTAATTTACAACATGAATTCTACCGTATTCAATGAAATAAAATTTCCATTTCCATATACACAACAAGTGGCTTGGGGCGACATGGACGCGTTCAACCATATCAATAATGTCATATATTTCCGATATTTTGAAACAGGTCGTGTGGAATTTTTTAATAAAACAAATCTTTGGCAGCTATTTGACGATGAAAATATTAGAATTGTAGTCGCAAAATTAGAATGCAATTATGTGCAAGAAATCAAGCATCCTGCGACAATAGAAATTGCTGTAGGTATAAAGAAAATAGGCAATTCGAGCTTAATCGTTCATCATATCGTAAAATGTAATGGCAATATTGCTGCGCATGGCGAAGGCATTATTGTTGCAACAAATCCGGCAACTGGAAAGTCAACACCTTGGACAGAAAAAATAAGAGCTAATTTTGAGCAATGGAAATAATCATTGTTGTGTGAACACAGAAAAATGCTTGCCATTTTCCTCTAATTCACTCATGGCATTTGCAAAAATATTATTGATAACATCAAGACTGTAACTTTCTTCAAATAACAAATCTTCATAGTTGAAAATCAACAAATGAATTTCATTTTGCTCAATCCAAGATAAATCATTTAAACACTCATCCAGCGAATCGAGATTTGGAAAAAAATAATCAGGGAAATTCAGCGCTTTCGCTATTTCTTCATAAAAATGCGTCATTACTGCACATTTTTGACCATCAATGAAAGCCAAAAAAATGCCATTTACGACGATGTTGCTTTTGAATGTCTGCATTTATTTAATTTCTCTGAATGTTTGATAATGATCTGGCGTGTACCATGCGCTTCCGTCATTGCCCGTGACTAGGCGTTGTGGACCTCTGTTTCTACCATCTACTTTCGGATTAATATCCCATTCCTGATAAGATACTTTATTGCCTGCTGCATCGCGTTCGGGCAACCTTCTTTCATAATTGCCAAAATGACGACCACCAACATAACCTTCTGGTGCTTTCTTATTTGCCTTAATAAAATCGAGTACTTTTAATGCCTTTTCTGGCACTGATATTTTATCATTCTTAGTATGACCGTCTTCTACAAACTCAGGAATGGTTGGTATATCATTCTTTGCTGGATCTATTACTACTTTCTTGTTTTTATCAGCGATTGATTTTTGTTGCTCTTCTTTTCCAGCTTTTAAGCCTGCTACATAACCATCTTTATAACCGAGGTTATAACTATCGTTTTTGCTGACTAAACTATCGCATGAAATAAAAAGAAACAAAGCAACAAACACAAAACTTATCTGTTTTAGCAGTTTGTACGATGTATGTAATGTTGTCCAAAACATTTGAAATAAAAATAAAATTACTATTTTTTATTTGCCTTTGCATGGTCGGCCAAAAATTGCGCCAAACCTTTATCTGTTAGCGGATGGTGAAACAAACCCATGATTGAACTTAAAGGACAAGTCACCACATCAGCACCAGCTTCTGCACATCGAACAATATGTAAAGCATTGCGCACAGATGCTGCTAATATTTGCGTATCAAATTGATAATTATCATAAATCAATCTGATTTGTTGAATTAACTCTATACCATCTTGATTAATATCGTCTAATCGACCAACAAATGGACTTAAATAAGTGGCGCCAGCTTTAGCTGCAAGAATAGCTTGTCCTGGTGAAAAGACTAATGTACAATTTGTTTTAATGCCATTGTCAGAAAAATATTTAATCGCTTTCACACCTTCTTTAATCATGGGCACTTTCACCACAATATTTTTATGCAATTTGGCTAATTTTTTACCTTCTTCTATCATGCCTTTATAGTCAGTAGCAATCACTTCGGCACTTACATCGCCATCTACAATTTCGCATATTTTTTTATAGTGATTCCAAACATTTTTATCACCAGTAATACCTTCTTTTGCCATTAAAGACGGATTCGTAGTGCAACCATCTAAAATTCCTAAATCTGCGGCTTCTTTTATTTGCTCTAAATTTGCTGTATCGATGAAAAACTTCATAAATGTGTTTGATTTTGACTACAATATTAGCTAAATTCTATGGAATATCTGAATAATGTTATTCACCAAATCCTGCAATAACGAACATTTTTTGCGCATCATCTTTAAATATATTTAAGGTTAATTTAGTAAAGAAAAAATTACCTTTGCAGATATGAATTTTAATAAAGCATTTTATCCGTTTATTTTTTCAGTTATATTGGCTTTTGGCGTATTCTTAGGTTTTAAAATACAAGGAAACAGCAATGCAAAAAGCAAATCATTTTATAACGCTGCTGGCAATTCAAAATTAGAATATTTGTTACGACTTATCGAAGCTAAATATGTGGACACTGTTGACGCGCAAAGTTTATATGACGATGCGATAGCAAAAATGCTTACTGACCTCGACCCGCATAGCGTGTATTTGCCTCCTTTAGAAATGAAGCATGAAGCTGAAATAATGGAAGGCAACTTCGAAGGTATCGGCATCGAATTTTCTATACAAAATGATACGATACAAGTGGTGACGCCAATTAGTGGTGGACCTTCTGAGCAAGTAGGAATTTCTGCTGGCGATAAAATCATAAAAATAAATGACACATTGGTTGCTGGCATAAAAATTAGCAACGATATGGTGATGAAAAAACTGAAAGGACCAAAAGACACTAAAGTAAAAGTCACCATGCTGAAAAGCGGAACAAGAAAAATGGTCAAGTACACCATCAAGCGTGATAAAATTCCTTTGTATAGCTTAGATGCTGGTTTTATGTTAGACAAAACAACTGGCTATATTAAAATCAATCGTTTTTCTAAAACTACGTATGCTGAATTTTATGAAAAATTAGAAGCCTTAACAAAACAAGGAATGCAAAAATTGATTTTAGATTTACGACAAAATCCGGGTGGTTTTATGGATCAAGCTACAGCAATGGCTGATGAGTTTATCGATGGCAGCAAAACCATTGTTTATACAGAAGGAAGGACATTTCCAAAAACGTATGACAAAGCCAAAACACCTGGTATGTTTGAACAAGGAAAATTGGCGATTTTAATAGATGAAGGCTCTGCTTCTGCTAGCGAAATTGTAAGCGGCGCCGTACAAGATTGGGACAGAGGTATCATCATTGGCAGACGCTCTTTTGGCAAAGGCTTGGTACAACAAGAATACGATTTAGGCGATGGCAGTTCCGTGCGATTAACGATTGCCAAATACTTTACACCTAGTGGCAGAAGTATTCAAAGACCCTACGACCATAATGTAGAAAATTATTATAGCGACATTAGCAAACGTTATAAAGATGGTGAAGTGTTCCACCAAGACAGCATAAAACAAGATAAAAAAATCACATACAAAACATTAATCAAAGGCCGCACCGTGTATGGTGGTGGTGGCATTACACCAGATATCTATATACCAATTGATACTAGTATGTTGAATCCTTTTGTAAATGCTGTTTATGAAAATAATTTATTGCAAGAGTTTGCTTATAATTACTATGCTGGCAATAAAACTAACTTTAGCACATACAAGTCAGCTGCTAGTTTCAATCAACAATTTAACATAAGCCAGGAATTATATGCACAGTTTGTACAGTATTGCATGGCACATGGCGTAAACAAAGACGTTGCTGCTTATACTGAAAAATCTAAAGCATTTTTGAGCAATAAACTCAAAGCATTTTTAGGCAAACAAGCATGGAAAAATGATGGCTTTTATGAAGTAATAGTACAAGATGACAAGATGGTACAGCGTGCTCGATTAGAACTAAGCAAATAGCGTAGATATATCTTTTTTAATCTGTTCGAATCTGGTGCTGTTCAAATTTTTCATAAGAAACGCTTCATATTCATTATGCAAATTAAAAGGCGTATTTAATTTAGTGTTTACATGCATTCA